>JBEATZ010000391.1:0-9201 GCA_041161695.1 Planctomycetota bacterium
GTGGCCAAGGCGGAGCCCAACCCGCCCCAGCCGACCATCCCGCCCGAGCCACCGGCACCGCAGCCAAGGCCGCCGGAGCCGCAGCGGCCCGAGCCGACACCACCCGTGGCGCGGGCCGTGCTCGAGGTGCGAGCCGTGTCCGACTCGCCCCTGCTCGAACCGCGCAGTGCATCCTGGCCTCGCATCGCCCGCGCAGTCGCGGTGTCGGGGCGCGAGGACGCGCAGACGCTGCTGGTGGTGGGCGATGCAGGTCAGCCCCTGCTCGCCCTCGCGAACCGCGGCCTCGGCCGCGTGGCGGCACTGGCCCTCGAACCCGTGCGGGAGAACGACGGCTTCTTCGCCGACCCTGCCTTTCCGGGCCGCATGGCACAGTGGGTCACGGCCGTGCAGCGCCCCGTCGCGCGCGCAGCGGCCGCCAACCTCGCAACCCTTGCGAGGGTCGAGCCCGCGCGCCCGACCGCAGCCGAACTCGCCGCGCTCGGCATCCGCACAGGCGCGATGCTGATGCCCTGGGGTCCGCCGCCTCCTGTGGAACTGCCGGTCTCGCAGGGCCTCGCGCCGAACTGGGCGCTCGCGGGCATCGTGCTGCTGGTGCTCCTCGCTGCCGTCGAGTGGTGGCTCGTGCGGCGCGTGCCCTGAACCGTTGGCGCGAGGGAGTAGGAATCGTCCGCTGTCACAGCTCACAGAATCCGCATTGGTGCCCGAAAGGACCGCACCGGTTTCGTCAAGGATGTGCGCCACGCCGACCGAGGGTGCTGGACCTCACCCGCTCCCCTCGCAATAATGTTCGCCCCTGAATCGGCCCGTTCGCCCGGAGCCGTTTCCCCAGAGAGTCCCTTGTCGAAGCATCGATCCAACGCCTGCGCAGCGGTCCTGTCGTGCCTGTTGCTCGCAACCGCCGCGTGTGACGGAGGGCCCGAGCCCTTGCCGAACTTCGAGCGCCAGGCCGGCTACGACGGCCCGCCGGTCGAGGTCCGCCGCGGCCTCGAGGACCGCCTGCCGGGGATGTGCGCGCAGTTCCGGGTGCCCAGTGCCGGCTACGTCGCCACCCTGCGGGACACGGTCACCGAAGGCGCGTCGGTCACGGTTCGCATCACCCTCATCAAGCCTGCCGAGGGCGAGGTGGTGGCCGCGCTCGCCACCACGGTCGAGGCCGCCTTCCCCGAGTCGGTGCTCGAGTCCGAGAAGGTGGTGATCGCGGTGCAGCAGATCCAGCGCGGCGTGAGCTACGTCGTGGATCCCGAGTTCGTGCCCGCCCTCGCAGCCCGCAGGCTCGACACCAGGTGAGCCGCGACGGCGCATCGCTTGCCTCCGTCTGCTCCCTGCGCGCGGCAACGCCTGCAGCATGGGCAGGATCCGTCCTGCCGCACCTGGCGGAGCTCCTGGTGGAACAGGCGCACCTCGAGAAGAAGGCGGCCGCGGCTGCGAGCAGCTTCCTGTTCCGCATCCCCAGCGTCACGGGCTGGCAGAAGTCGCTCTCGCAGCTCGCGCGCGAGGAACTCGTCCACTTCGAGCGCACGCTGCGCATCCTGCAGGAGCGCGGGATCGAGCTCGGCCAGCAGGCTCCATCGCCCTATGCCGAGTCGCTGAAGTCGGTGCGTCACGCGCACATGCCCCAGCGTCTGCTCGACGAACTCGTCATCTCCGCGGTCATCGAGGCGCGCTCCCACGAGCGCATGCAGATGCTCGCGCACGCGCTCGCCGACACCGACGCACCTGCGGCGGCCTTCTACGACGGGCTGGTCGAGGCCGAGGAACGGCACCACGGCGACTACCTCGAGATCGCAGCCGGCATGTACGGTCGCGCTGCCGTCCTCGCGAGCTGGGACAAGGTGGCGCAGCACGAGGCAAACGTGCTGGCATCGCTGCCCTTCCTGCCCCGGTTGCACGGTGGTTGGGGTACGCTCGGCGCCCTCGCCGATGGACCTGCCCGCGCAAGCTGCACCGACTCCTGAGCCCGCGCCGAGGCGGCGTGCGCGCGGTGCGGCGCTGACCGCACTGGCAGGACTCCTCGCCGTGGGCGGCTATGGCACCAGCGTGCTCGGCGGCATGCAGCCCTCGCTCCCGTTCGACGTGGTGGTGAGCGCGGGCAGCCTCGAACGCGATGCCGCGCTCGCCGCGCCCGACGACGGCGCGCGCAGGCTCGTGGTGCTGGTGCACGGGTTGTGGCGTTCGTCCGCCTCGTTCGGCCGCATGCAGCGTGCGCTCGAGGCGCATGGCTACGAGGTGCTGGCCTTCGACTACCCGAGCACGCGTGCGCGCATCGAGGACCATGCGGCGGCACTCGGCACCGCGATCGCCCGCGGGCTCGCAGCCGGGCCCGCGCCCGCCGAACTGCACCTCGTCGGCCACTCGATGGGCGGGCTCGTCATCCAGCAGTGGCTGCGAACGCGCGCACCCGACGTGCCGCTGCCGGCGCGGTGCGTGTTCGTGGCCACCCCGCACCGCGGCGCGATGCTCGCGGAACTGCGTTGCCGGTGGTGGCCGTTCCGGCTCGCGATGGGCGACCAGGCTGCGCTCCAGCTGCGGCCCACGGACCCCTTCCACCAGCAGCCGCTGCCCGAGGGCGTTGCACTGGGGGCCATCGCCGGATCCTCTGCATGGGTGCTGATGGGGGCCTCGGACCTGCCCGGCGCCGACGACGGCACCGTGCGCGTCGTGGAGGCGACGTTGCCCGAGCCCCATCCCACCGTGGTGGTGGCCCACGGCCACACCGCGATCGCCAATGCCACCGCCACGATCCGGCACGTGCTGCAGTTCCTGAAGAACGGTCGTTTCAGCGACTGAAATCCGCGGCGAGCATCCGGGTTGTTGCAAACGGGCGAACGGACTTCCATCCTTCGCCCCCTCGTACGATGTCCTGGATCTCATCCCTCTGGCGGTCGTCGGTCGGCGGCAAGGTGACCATGGCGGTCACCGGCCTGCTGCTCTACCTGTTCGTCATCGCGCACCTGCTGGGCAACCTGCAGATCTTCGCCGGGCCCGACAAGCTCAACGGCTACGCGCTCATGCTGAAGAACCTGGGGCCCATGCTCTGGTTCGCCCGCATCGGCCTCGCCGCGATCTTCGTGCTGCACGTGGTCACGGCGATCCGGCTGGCCCGCGCCAACCGCTCGGCCCGGCCGGTCCGCTACGAGTGCGAGGACACCATGAAGGCCACCTGGGCATCCCGCTCGATGGTCCTCTCGGGCCTCAGCGTGCTCGGCTTCGTGGTCTACCACCTCCTGCACTTCACGCTGGGGGTGACCAACCCGGACCACTTCGCGCTGCGCACCGCAGACGGACACCACGACGTGTACGCCATGGTCGTGAAGGGTTTCTCCAACCCGGCCATCAGCGGCGCCTACATCGCGTTCCAGCTCATGCTGTTCTTCCACCTGTCGCACGGGTTCCAGAGCCTGATGCAGACCCTCGGCATCCACCACGGTCGCTACACGCCCCTGGTCAAGCGCCTCGGCTGGCTGCTCGCCGCAGCCGTCGCCGGCGGAAACATCTTCATCCCGGTCGCCGTGCTCATGGGGATGGTCCGATGAAACTCGACTCCAACATTCCCTCCGGTCCCATCGCGCAGAAGTGGGAGAAGCGCCGCTTCGACCTGAAGCTGGTCAACCCCGCCAACAAGCGCAAGTTCAAGGTGCTGGTCGTGGGCAGCGGCCTCGCCGGCTCGGCTGCCGCCGCGTCGCTCGCCGAACTCGGCTACCAGGTCGAGTGCTTCTGCTACCAGGACTCGCCGCGCCGCGCGCACTCGATCGCCGCGCAGGGCGGCATCAACGCCGCCAAGAACTACCGCAACGACGGCGACTCCGTGTACCGGCTGTTCTACGACACGGTGAAGGGCGGCGACTTCCGCGCCCGCGAGGCCAACGTCTACCGACTGGCCGAGCTGAGCGTGAACATCATCGACCAGTGCGTCGCGCAGGGCGTGCCGTTCGCGCGCGAGTACGGCGGTTACCTCGACAACCGCTCGTTCGGCGGCGCGCAGGTGAGCCGTACCTTCTATGCGCGCGGCCAGACCGGCCAGCAGCTGCTGCTCGGCGCCTACTCGGCCCTGAGCCGGCAGATCGGCGCCGGCACGGTCAAGATGTACCCGCGCACCGAGATGCTCGACGTGGTGCTCGTGAACGGGCACGCGAAGGGCATCGTCGTGCGCGACATGACGACCGGCGAGATCCGCTCCCACGCCGGCGACTGCGTGGTGCTGTGCACCGGCGGCTACGGCAACGTCTTCTACCTGTCGACCAACGCCAAGGGCTGCAACGTCACGGCCACCTGGCGCGCGCACAAGCGCGGCGCCGGCTTCGCGAACCCCTGCTTCACGCAGATCCACCCGACCTGCATCCCGGTGAGCGGCGACCACCAGTCGAAGCTCACGCTCATGAGCGAGTCGCTGCGCAACGACGGGCGCATCTGGGTGCCCAAGAAGGCAGGCGACAAGCGCGCGCCGCACGAGATCCCCGACAGCGAGCGCGACTACTACCTCGAGCGCCGGTACCCGAGCTTCGGCAACCTTGCGCCGCGTGACATCGCAAGCCGCGCCGCCAAGGTCGTGTGCGACGAGGGCCGCGGCGTGGGGCCCATGGGCCTCGGCGTGTTCCTCGACTTCCGCGACTCGATCCAGCGCCTCGGCAAGGACGCGATTGCCGCGCGCTACGGCAACCTGTTCCACATGTACGCGAAGATCACGGCCGAGGACCCGTACTCGCAGCCGATGCGCATCTTCCCGGCCGTGCACTACACGATGGGTGGCTTGTGGGTGGACTACAACCTGCAGTCGACGATCCCCGGCTTGTTCGTGGCCGGTGAGGCCAACTTCAGCGACCACGGCGCCAACCGCCTCGGCGCGAGCGCGCTCATGCAGGGCCTTGCCGACGGCTACTTCGTGGTGCCCTACACCGTGGGCGGCTACCTCGCAGGCGAGAAGCCGAGCGGCGGCAAGGCCGACGGCGCAGAGCACCGTGCGGCGGTGGCCGAGGTGCAGGCGCTCACCAAGCGCATGCTGGAGACCAACGGCAACCGGACGGTGGACAGCTTCCACCGCGAACTCGGCAAGATCATGTGGCAGTACTGCGGCATGGCGCGCAACGAGAAGGGCCTCAACGAGGCCATCCAGCGCATCGGTGCCCTGCGCGCCAGCTTCTGGAAGGACGTCAAGATCACCGGCAGCGGTGAGAACGTGAACCAGTCCCTCGAGAAGGCCGGCCGCGTGGCCGACTTCCTCGAGTTCGGCGAACTCATGTGCCGCGACGCCCTGGAGCGCGCCGAGTCCTGCGGCGGCCACTTCCGCGAGGAGTTCCAGACCGAGGACGGCGAGGCGAAGCGCAACGACGAGGCCTACTGCCACGCAGCCGTCTGGGAATGGAAGGGCAGGGACCAGAAGCCGGTCCGCCACACCGAAGCCCTCGAGTTCGAGAACGTCCACCTCGCCGTCCGCAGCTACAAGTGATCCCGGCCATGAAGCTCAAACTCCACATCTGGCGCCAGAGCAAGCCCTCCACGAAGGACAACCCGCGCGGCGACGGCCGCATGGTTGCCTACGACCTCGACGGCGTGTCGCCCGACATGTCCTTCCTCGAGATGCTGGACGTGCTCAACGAAAAGCTCACCCTCGAGGGCGAGGAGCCTGTCGCGTTCGACCACGACTGCCGCGAGGGCATCTGCGGTTCGTGCGGCATGGCCATCAACGGCCTGCCCCATGGCCCCGAGCGCGGCACGACCACGTGCCAGCTGCACATGCGCAGCTTCAAGGACGGGCAGGAGATCTACATCGAGCCGTGGCGCGCCAAGGCATTCCCGGTGGTCAAGGACCTGATGGTCAACCGCTCGGCCTTCGACCGCGTGGTGCAGGCCGGTGCCTACGTGTCGGTGAACACCGGCTCGGCACCCGACGCACACTCGATCCCGGTCAACAAGGACGATGCCGACAAGGCCTTCGATGCCGCCACCTGCATCGGCTGCGGCGCCTGCGTCGCGGCCTGCAAGAACGCCTCGGCCATGCTGTTCGTCGGCGCAAAGGTGTCGCACTTCGTGCACCTGCCGCAGGGTCGCGTCGAGCGCGAGCGCCGCGCGCGCAACCTCGTGGCGGCGATGGACAAGGAAGGCTTCGGCAACTGCACCAACCAGTACGAGTGCGAGGCTGCCTGCCCGAAGGAGATCCCCGTGCGCGTGATCGCGGAGATGAACCGCGAATACCTGCGCGCAAAGCTCGTCGAGGAACCGCCCTCCGGCAAGCTCATCAGCGGCCCCGGCTAGTCCGGGCCGCACCCGCGCCATGGCAGCGGATCCGCGCGATGGCGCGCACCCGGTTGCGGCAGCAGACCTCGGCGGCATGCCGTGGGACCGCCTCGACCGGGTGCTCAAGCGGCTGCGTCCCACGTTCAGCTGGTCGCAACTGCGCGACCTCGTGGCGCGCGGCAAGGTCGCGCTCGACGGCGTGCCGTGCCGCGACGACAGCCAGCAGGTGCGCGCGGGCCAGCAACTGGAGGTGCGCATGAGCGGCTTCCAGGGCGCGCCGGGTTCCGTGCCCGCCGCGGTTCCCGTGCCGGCGCTCGACGATGCCTGCATCGTGCACCTCGACCGCCATGTCGTGGTGGTGGACAAGCCAGCGGGCCTCAACACGGTGCCGTGGGAGGACCAGCCCGATGCCCTCGACGCGCGCCTTGCCGCGCGCCTCGGCACGCGCCCGGGCGTGGGGGTGCGCGTGGTGCACCGCCTCGACCGCGACACCTCGGGCCTGCTGGTGTTCGCGCGCACCGAGGAGGCGGAAGGACGGCTCGCGCACCAGTTGCGCAGGCATGCAATGCACCGCCGCTACCTGGCGCTCGCCCACGGCAGGGTCGAGCCGCGCACGATCCGCAGCTTCCTCGCCGACGATCGCGGCGACGGGTTGCGCGGCAGCGTCGCCAACCCGAGGCTCGGCAAGGAAGCCGTCACGCACGTCGAGGTCGTCGAGCACCTTGCCGCGGCCACCCTGGTCGCCTGCAGGCTCGAGACCGGGCGCACGCACCAGATCCGCATCCACCTCGCCGAGGCGGGCCACATGCTGCTGGGGGAGCGTGGCTACGTGCGCGAGCACCGCGGCACGGCGCTGCCGGCGCCGCGCATCCTGCTGCACGCCGCCGAACTCGGGTTCGTGCACCCCGAGCACGGCAATGAGCTGCGCTTCGCGTGTGCGTTGCCCGCGGACTTCACGGCGGCCCTCGATTCGCTGCGCAAGGCGCCACGCGGCGCGTGAGACCGCGGCTGCCGTGGCCTATGCTGCGGCCCGTGAACGAGCCCCGCATCGGCATCCTGACGATCTCCGACCGCGCGAGCCGCGGCGTCTACGAGGACGAGTCGGGACCCGCCATCGAGGCCGCGCTGCGCGACTACCTCGCCACGCCGTGCACCTACGAGCGGCGCGTGATCCCCGACGAGCGGGCGCTCATCGGCGAGGCCATCCGTTCGATGGCGGCATCCGGCTGCTGCCTCGTCTGCACGACGGGAGGCACGGGGCCTGCGCTGCGCGACGTGACGCCCGAGGCGATCCGCGACGTGTGCGAGAAGGAACTGCCGGGCTTCGGCGAGAGCATGCGGGCGGCGAGCCTTGCATCGGGCGTGCCCACGGCCATCCTCTCGCGCCAGACCGCGGCGTTGTGCGGGTCCACGCTCGTCATCACGCTGCCCGGCAAGCCGTCCTCGATCCGCGTCTGTCTCGACGCGGTGTTCCCTGCCGTGCCCTACTGCATCGACCTGATCGGCGGCCCGTACCTCGAGGGCAACCCTGCCGTCGTGAAGGTGTTCCGTCCCAAGGCCAAGTGAGACTCCGCCCATGACCACCAAGGAAGCCTTCGTCGAGTTGCTGCGTCCCATCGCCGAGAAGCTGAAGTCCGTCGACATGAAGTCGAAGGACCGCGCCGCCGCCGTCGCCGCCGCCGTCCCGTTCGACGGCCCGCTCGTGGGGGCCGTGCGCACGGCAGCGTTTGCCGCGGTGGCCTCCGACTGGCTGCTGCCCAAGGAGGCAGGCGGCATCCGCTTCGGTCGCGTGGCCAAGGACCTGTGCGGCTTCAGCGTGGATGCCGTGCTCATGGACAAGCCGGGCCCGCGCCACCGCCACCCGAACGGCGAGATCGACCTGTGCTTCGCGCGCTCGGGCACGCCCCGCTTCGACGGCAACGAGCCGGGCTGGACGGTCTACGCGCCCGACACCACGCACGTGCCCACGGTCACAGGCGGCGAGATGCTGATCCTGTACTTCCTGCCCGGCGGCGCCATCGAGTTCCTCGGCTGAGCTCCGGATGGCACGCACACCCGACGAACCGCGCCGCACCCGCTGCTTCGTGGCAGCCGACCTGCCCGACCGCGTGCAACTCGAACTGCACGCTGCCGCGATGCCGCTGCACGGACTCGGGGACTGCCGCTGGTCGAAGGCCGAGCAACTGCACGTCACGCTCTGCTTCCTCGGCGACATCGAGGACGCACAACTCGCCGCGATGGCGCGTGCCGTGCGCGAGCTCGAACTGCCTACCGTCCGGCTGTCGGTCGAGGGGCTCGGCCAGTTCCCGGGCGGCGGGACGCCGCGCGTGATTTGGGGCGGCGTGAAGGGCGATGTGGCCGTGCTGGAGCGGCTTGCCGCGCGTTTCCGCGACCTCGCCACGGGACTGGGCATCGAGGTCGAGGACCGTCGCTTCGCGGCGCACGTGACGCTCGCGCGCGTGCGCTCGCCGCGCGGCAGTGCGTTGCTCACCAAGGCGCTGCAGCAGCACAAGGGCTTCGTGCTGCCGCACACGTTCCGGGTGCCGTCGGTCAGCCTTTACGCCTCAGAGCGACACTTCGAGGGCCATCGGTACCGGCTGCTGGCGCGCGCTGAGACGCATGCTTGAGGTGGCTGGGGCCTCGGCTCCCATCCTGCGGCTGGCGCTGGAACAGGATCGTGTTTCGGGCCGCCGCGTGCCTTGCCTTGTGCATCACCGGCACGACTCCCGTGGGATTCGGTTGCGTGCTCCCGATCCTCGTGGCGGTGCCGCACAGTGGCTGCGGGAACAGCGGGCTTTGCGTCAAGGACTCGGATCCCGCAGACCATCCGACCTGTTGCTGGGCGGGCGATGGCGCAGCTTGGGGGGATGCATAGCGATTGAGCGCAGTCTCCAGAGACTGCTTCGTCGCTCCCAGCGTGGAGGCTGGTACGGCGCCTGCCGACGTCCCGAAGAGGGTGATCGTCGGGAC
>JBEATZ010000021.1:0-7402 GCA_041161695.1 Planctomycetota bacterium
GTGTAGCCGACCGTGCCGCTGAAGCCGTCGTGGTCGAGGCTGTCGCCGCCGACGATGTCGTCGGTGCGGTTGTAGTAGTCAACCATGACCCAGAAGTTGCTCACCGACCAGGCGGTGTTCAGGTTGAACTGGGTCGACTCGTTGTCAACGCCGAAGGCGTTGTTGTCCGAGCCACGGTTGTCGATGGCGACGCCGGCGCCGACGGTGCCCTTGATCTCCTTGGCACCTTCCAGATCGCCCTGCATCCAGCTCTCGTACGTCTTGCCGCCACCAACGTAGTCGCCCATGGGGTCGAAGTTGGCGCTGGCGACGTAGACCAGCTCGTTGTCATCGTTGTCGCCGCTGTCATCGCCGTCCACGGCTGCGGAGACACCGTTGTTCTGGACACCGGCCGTCCAGCGGAGCTTGCTCTCGGCATGGTTGCCCTGCAGCCAGGCGCCACGGGCGCGGCTGTTGGCGAAGAACTCCGTGGCGATGGAGCGCTCGACGAAGTAGAGGCCGGCGGAGGTGCCGGTGAACTCGAGGCCGTGGCCGGGCTTGCCCTGGCCGGTGCGGAGGCCGACGGTCGAGCCGTCGCCATGGACGAAGTTCCACTGGGCCCATGCGTCACGGATGGCGGAGTCGTTGTCCGTCCAGTCCATCATCAGGTTGTAGTGGATGTTCTTGTTGTAGACGTGGCCGCTCATGCTGGTGCGAGCGCGGCGGATGTCGAAGTTCTGGGTGTCCTCGACGTCGTCGCCGAACGTCTCGGCGTACTGGACCTGCAGGCGGTTCTTCAGCGTGAGGCTGAAGTCATCGCCGCCGTCGAAGGTGACGCCGGAGCCGGCCTTGAAGGAGACCGGGCTCTTGTCCTGGAACTTGTTCTCGCCTTCGCCACCGTTGGCCATCGCGAGGGAAGCGGAAACAGCCGTGGCCAGAAGGCCGATCGTGAACGTGTTGGTCATCTGAGTTTGTTCTCCTCCCAAGATTGGGATTCGTTTCGTGGCAGCCATCCCGGCGGCGAAGGAAGAAACTTTTGGGTAAGGGAAAGGGACGATCGCCTCCGGGAAGGCTGCGATGGCATGGGAGGGTACGCACCTCGTCGGAGCCCGGTAAAGCGCGAAGTCTGTGATTTTCTGCTTCTGCCCTAACGGAAGTTAGGTGTGGAGGGAGGGGCTAAGGTTTGGCCCATCCCCTTGCCCCAGCGTGGTTTGGGTTGTGGAAAGTCATCCAGAATGCGCTGCGGCAAACACCGAGTTCGGCCTCCAAACACAGCTTTCTCGGCCGACTTCGCGGTCCCGGGAGCCCGCGCCGCGCGTCTCGCAACCGCCCGCATTGCGCCGAGAGTGCGGCTCCCTATCGTCTCGCCGCGATGCCCGACGTCCGCCGCACCACCTGCAGCCGCGATTGCCCCGACGCCTGCGGCATCCTCGCCACCGTCGAGGACGGGCGGGTGGTCGCGCTCAAGGGCGACCCGGACCACCCGGTCACGCGGGGGTTCCTCTGCTACCGCACCAGCCGGTTCGTGGACCTGCAGAACAGCCCGGCCCGCGTGCGCACCCCGCTGCTGCGGCGCGGCAGCGGGTTCGAGCCGATCGGTTGGGACGCTGCGCTCGACCTCGTGGCCGAGAAACTGCGCACGATCCGGGCCGAATCGGGCCCGGCGGCGATCTTCCACTACCGCTCGGGCGGCAGCCTCGGCCTGCTGAAGCCGCTCGCCGACCGGTTCTTCGACCTCTTCGGGCCGTGCACAGGCAAGGTGGGGGACATCTGCAGCGGTGCCGGCGAGGCTGCGCAGATCCAGGACCTCGGCACCAGCGACAGCAACGACCTGTTCGACCTGCTCCACGCCCGCCACATCCTGCTGTGGGGCAAGAACCCGACGGTCAGCAACGTGCACCTGGTGCCGCTGCTGGACGAGGCGCGGGCGCGCGGCGCGCACCTGACCCTCATCGACCCGGTCCGGCACCAGACCGCGGCCCGGGTGGACCGGGTGGTGACGCCGCGACCGGGCCGGGACCTCGAGCTGGCCTTGGGCGTGGGCCGCGCGCTGTTCGACCGCGGCGCGGTCCATCCGCTGGCATCGGAGCGCTGCAACGGCCTCGAGGGCTTCCGCGCGCTGGTGCACCGGCACCCGGTGGAGGGGTGGGCGGAGCAGGCGGGCGTGGAGTGCGCCTATATACAAGGTCTCGCCGAGGCCCTGGCCGAGGGTCCCACCGCCATCCTGGTGGGCTGGGGCATGCAGCGGCGGCTGCGCGGCGGGGCCATCGTCCGGGCGCTCGATGCCCTCTCGGCGGTGAGCGGCAACCTGTACGTGTCCGGCGGCGGCTGCTCGTTCTACTTCCGCCGGCGCAAGCCGTTCGCGGACCTGGCCCCGCCGGTCGCCCACCCGCGGGTGGTGCGAGAACCGCTGATGGCGCACGACCTCGTGGCGCTCCGCGACCCGCCGATCCGCATGATGTGGGTCACTGCCGGCAACCCGGTGGTCATGGTCCCGGACTCCGCCGGGGTGGCGCGGGCGCTGGAGCAGCTGGAGTTCCTGGTCGTCGCCGACCCGTTCCTCACCGACACCGCACGGCGCGCGCACCTCGTGCTGCCGGTGCCGACCCTGTTGGAGGACGACGACGTGATCGGTGCCTACGGGCACCACTGGGTGGGTGAATCGCGCCCGGTGGTTGCGGCACCCGAGGGCATCCCGCACGAGATCGAGATCTTCCAGCGCCTTGCCGACCGGCTGGGCCTCGACGCCTATCCGCGCGGCTCGATCGACGAGCTGAAGCGCATGGCGCTCGCCCCCAGTGAGCGCAAAGGCCTGTCACTGGAGCGGTTGCGCGAGCGGGGGCAGGCGCGGTCCCCGGTGTCGGACAATTTGCTGTTCGCGCAGGGCAAAGTGGCCACGCCTTCGGGCCGGGTCGAACTCCTCGATGCGGCCCCGCCGCCGCCCGAGTTGCCCAGTCCGCCCGCGGTTGTTGGCGCCAGCGAGGTGCTCTGGCTGTTCTCCAACTCCACCTCGCGCAGCCAGGCCTCGGTGTGGTCGGGTCCCGGTCTCGGCGAGCGGGTCTGGATCGCCGTGCACCCGTCGGTGCTCCCGGGAGTGGAACCCGGTGCGACCGTGTTGGTAGAAAGCGTCCATGGGATGCTCACGGCGGAACTGCGGCACGATGCCGCCCTGCGGACGGACGTGGCCGTGATGCCGAAGGGCGGCTCGTTCGACCGTGGCCAGAGCGCCAACGCGCTGGTTCCTGCGCGCGCCACCGACCTCGGCCTCGGCGCCGCCTACCTCGACGTGCTCGTGCGCATCCGTCCCGCGGCCGCAGCCGCCGGGAACGGAGCGGTGCGATGACGCGGCGCATCACCGGCAGCCACGTCTACGCCCACCTCAAGTGCCCGCGCATGGCGGCGCTCGACCTCGTGTTGCCGCGCGACCAGCGCCGCCCACCCACGCCTTGGGAGGAGTTCTCGCTGCAGCGCGGGCGCGATTTCGAGGCCTCCCACGTGCGCGACCTCGAGGGCCTCGTCGAACCGCAGTACCCGCCGCGAGACTTCGAGCAGGGACTCGCAGCGACCCTCGAACTCATGCGCACAGGCGTGCCATGGATCTTCCAGGGCGTGCTGCTCGCAGGCGATCGGCTGGGCCTGCCCGACCTCATGCGCAGGGTCGAGGGCAAGAGTGCGCTTGGCGCGCACCACTACGAAGTGGTCGACGTGAAGAGCTCGGGCCGCGCGCGCAGCGACCAGGTGCTGCAGGTCGTGTTCTACTCGCGGCTGCTCGCACGGCTGCAGGGCCGCATGCCCGAGCACGGTGCGCTGGTCCTCAAGGACCGCAGCGAACAGCGCTTCTCGGTCGCGGACTTCGTGCACGCGTGCGAGGAGGTCGAACGTGACCTCGAGCGCGCGAGGGCGGAGCCTGATGCGGTGGAGCCCTTCCGCCAGCAGGCGTGCGAGGGCTGCCACTGGAACCACCAGTGCGTTCCGGCGATGGAGCAGGCGCGCGACCTCTCGCTGCTCGACGGCATGAGCCGCGGGGCGCGGGCCACGCTGCACCGCCTCGGCGTGCGCACCGTCGAGGACCTCGCTGCCTTCGAGCCACGCGGCGACCAGGCGCGCGGCCACCTGCAGGCTGCGCTGCTCAACCGCTTGCGCAAGTCGGCGCACGCGCACCTGCAGCACCGCTTCGTCCGCGACGGCGCCCCGGCAACAAGGGGCTTGCGGCCGGGTGCGATCGTGCACCTGCTGCGCGATGCCTATGCCGATCGCGTGCTCTGGATGGGAGTGCTCCATCCTGCAGCGCGCACGGGTTCGATCCGCGACGTGATGCCTTCGAGCCACGAGGAGGAGTGGCCGGCGCTGCTCTCGCTGCTGCAGCCGCTCCCGCGCACCGTGCAGGTGCTCCACTTCGGCAACGAGTTGCCGCGGCTCCACGAGAAGCACGCGCACCGCCTGCAGTCCGTGAGCGGCCATGAGTCGCGCTTCACCGAGGTGGGCAAGCGGCTGCGCGGCGCCGCGCTCTACCCGGGGCCGGTGGCGACGCTTGCCGACCTCGTGCGGCACGGACTCGGCCGCGACCCGCACCGCGAAGGCCATGCCGGTGCCTGTGCGATGTGGCTGCACGAGCCGGGTGGCGCGGAGCGCATCGCGCGCAAGGGCCGCATGGACCTGGTCGACCTCGCCGACCTGCTCGAGGCGGTTTTGCCCGAGAACCACGTGGAGGTGGCCGTTGCAGCTGACGCTTGAGTCGCGGCTGCAGCGGTTCCTCGCGCGCGAGGAAGAGGACGAGCGGCGCACGCACCGCGAGGCGCAGGCGCAGCCCGTGGACGTGCGCGTCATGGAGGGCCTGTGCATCCGCCACGCGCGCTACGTCGGGCAGCGCGGCAACCAGTACGTGTTCGAGGTCGAGGAGGATTCCTCCAAGTTCCGCGCCGGCGATCCCGTGAGCGTGGGCGACGGCGACGGCAGTGGTGATGCGATGCCGCTCGCCTACGTGGCCTACGACGCCAACCAGCGGCAGCTCCGCCTCGAACGCGATCCCTACCAGCAGCGTGCGCCCGTCGACCTCGTGCCTGGCCGGGAGTACTGCATCGACAAGCGCGCCCTCAACCTGCAGGACCGGTTGCGCGGCGTCGTGAGCGAGGCGCTGGGCACGCCGCACGTCGCTGCGCTGTTCGAGGCCTCGAGCGACACCGCGGGCGCCGGCTTCGATGCTGCGCGTCACGAGCGCGCGCTGCAGGCGCTCGCGAACCGCGGCCTCAACGAACAGCAGGTGGCTGCGGGCGCGCGCGCGATCGCCACCGACAGCCTGTACCTCGTGCAGGGTCCTCCCGGCACCGGCAAGACGCGGCTGCTCGCCGAGGTGGTGCGCGCCCTCTGCGAGCGCCCGATCCGCGTCGTGCTCTGCGCCTTCACCCATCGTGCCGTCGACAACGCCCTGCTGGCCATCCGGCGCGCACACCCGACGATGGCGATCACCAAGGTGGGTTCCAGCCGCGACTCCGATGCCGAGTTGCGCTCGGCATCGATCGCGATCACCGATGCAAAGGACAAGGACCTGCCCAAGTTCGGCGTGGTGGCGGGCACCTGCTACCAGCTCGCCAAGATGGGCGAGAACGAGAAGTTCCACTACGCGATCTTCGACGAGGCCGGCCAGCTGCCGATGCCGCATGCGTTCCCGGCCATGCTGCGCGCGCGCCGCTGGCTGTTCTTCGGCGACCACAAGCAGCTGCCGCCCGTGGTCACCGGCCACCACGAGGACCGCGAGGCCTCCGGTTCGGTGTTCGAGTACCTGCACGAGCGGCACGGCTCCCACCTGCTCGACGTCACCTACCGCATGAACGCGGGCGTGTGCGGCCTCGTGAGCGATGCGTTCTACGGCGGCAGGCTGCACCCGGATCCCTCGGTGGCCGCGCGCGCCATGCCGTTCGTTCCCGGCGGTCGCCACGACGAGTTGCTCGACCCGGCGCACCCCGTGGCCTGGCTGCGCATCGACCACCACCAGCCGGGCCAGCGCTCGACCGAGGAGGCGCATGCCGTGGGCGACGTGGTCGAGGACCTCGTGCGACAGCACGGCATCCCTCCCGAACAGGTGGCCGTCATCGCGCCCTTCCGGGCCCAGGGACGGCTCGTGCGCAGCGCCCTGCAGCGCAAGCAGCTGACCGGCGGGGAACGCGTGCTCGTGGACACCGTCGAGCGCATCCAGGGCCAGGAACGCGAGGTCGTGGTCCTGACCCTCGCGACAGGCGATCCCCTGGCGCTCACGCGCTCGGAGTTCTTCCTGTCCGCGAACCGCGTCAACGTGGCCATCTCCCGCGCGCGCAGCAAGGTCGTGATGGTCGCGAGCCCGCATGCGTTCACCGCACTGCCCATGGACGTGGATGCCCTGCGCACGGCCTCGTTGCTGCGCCGGTTGCGCGACCGCATGCACGTGGTCGACGCGACGCGGCTCTACTGCGGCGGTTGAAAGGTGCCCGCGCGCAGCAGCTGCGCGAGGACGCGGTCCGCGAGCGCGGTCGCTGACTGTGCACCGTCGAGGTCCAGCACCTCGAGGCCCTCGTCGCGCGCAGGGCGCACGAACTGCGCGCGGCGCCGTGCCGTCACCGCGGCATCCGCATCGCTCACCGAGGCGCCGCGTGCAGCGCGTTCTGTTGCGCGATGCAGCGCCGTGGCCTCGTCCACGTCGACGTGCAGCACGACCACCGTGGCGCCGCAGGGGCGGGCGGCAGCCGCTGCCATGGCGCGCAGTGCAACCGTGGGGAAGTTGCCGTCGAGGAGCACCACCGTGCTCGTCGCAAGCGCCGCGCGCGCCAGCAGCTCGCCGTACGTCTTCCTCGTGAAGTCCTCGGTGTAGTGCTCGGTGCCGCCGCGGGCCGTGCCCGCCAGGCCCGCAAGTTGCTTGCGCACGACGTCGGTGGCGAGATGGGTCCAGCCGGTGCGCTCGGCGAGTTCGGCTGCAAGCGAACTTTTGCCGCTCGCGGGGGGGCCGCAGAGCACGAGCCACGTGCGCCCAGTGCCCTCGACGGCAGCGGCTGCGGCCAGGTGCAGGTGGCGCAGCGCCGAGCGGCGGGCCGACGACCGGTCGGATGCGCCGATGCCCGGGTCGGCAGCCGCGAGCAACGCCACCTTGGCGCGCACCATGGCACGGTAGGCCACCAGCACCGGCATCAGCGCGAACTGCTCGCGGTCCCCGCTCGTCTCCGCATGCGCCTCGAGGAAGGGGCCGACGAGGTGCGGGCTGCCGCGGTAGCGCAGGTCCATCGCGAGGAACGCGGTCTCCGCCGCGGTGTCCATGGCGCGCAGCGCGAGCGAGAACTCGATGCAGTCGTAGATGGCGGGTGGCGTGGTCATGCACACGTTGCGCGCGTGCACGTCGCCATGGCACTCGCGCACCCGGCCTGCGGCCATGCGCTGGACCATGAGCGGCAGCATCGCC
>JBEATZ010000073.1:0-11078 GCA_041161695.1 Planctomycetota bacterium
CCATCGGCAAGATGGACCTCGACCTGCTGGACTACCGCACCTGGACGCGCATCCAGTCGGATCCCGAGGCACGGCGCACGGTCGTGCGCCTGCCGGTGAAGCCCGCAGGCTGGCACTACTACGGCCCGAAGACCAACGGCGAGCGCTCGGTCGCCTACGGCTCGATGACCGCGGCCGGCATCACGGGCCTCGCCATCTGCCAGGCGGGCCTGCTGGAACACCCGCAGCTCAAGCGTCCCAAGCTGCAGGGCGACGCGACGGCCGCGCGCAACGCCGGGCTCGCGTGGATGGCCCAGAACCTGCAGGTCCGGTACCACCCCGGCGACCCGGGCCACCGCTTCCGCTGGTTCTACTACTACCTGTACGGCCTCGAGCGCGCCGCGCTGCTCTCGGGCATCGCCATCCTGCAGGACCGCGACTGGTACTTCGAGGGCGCGATGATGCTGGTGCAGAGCCAGCTCGCCGGCGGCAACTGGCCCGACGAGGCCGGGCAAGCCGAGGACATGGAATGGGCCGCGATGGCCATCCTGTTCCTCAAGCAGAGCTCCCTGCCAGTCCTCACGGGCCAGTGACCGCAACCACGCCATGAGACCAAGCCTTGCCGCGACCCTGCTCCTTGCCTGCGCCGCGTGTGCGGGCGGCCCTGCCGAGACGCCCTGGATCGAGTGCTTCGACGGCGCAAGCCTCGCGCAGTGGGAGGTCACCGACTTCGGCGGCCAGGGGCCGGTGGCCGTGGCGGGCGGCTGCATCGAGCTCGGGTTCGGCAGCCCCCTCACCGGCATCAACTACACCGGCACCCCGCCCTCGGGCAGCTACGAACTCGCAGTCCGCGCAGCACGCGTCGAGGGCCGCGACTTCTTCTGCGGCCTCACCTTCCCGGTGCGGGACGCCCACCTCACCCTCGTGCTGGGCGGCTGGGGCGGGTCGCTGGTCGGCCTCTCCAGCCTCGATGGCAAGGATGCCGCCCGGAACGAGACGCGGACCAGCCATGCGTTTGAACAGGGCCGGGTCTACGACATCCGGGTGGTCGTGACGCCAGAGCGGGTGACCGTGGCCCTCGACGGTGCGGCGAAGATCGATGCCGACCTGCGGGGCCGCGAACTGGGCCTCCGACCCGAGGTGCTCCTGTCGCGGCCGCTGGGGATCGCGAGCTTCACCACCCGTTCCGCCATCCACTCCGTGCGGTGGCGGCCGCTCGGAACCGCCCTTGCATCCGGCGATTCCCACGATCGAACACGTTGAGTCTTTGACACAACCAGGGCCTCCCCGGAGCCCGGGTGGGAGCTAGACTCCCACGCACTGGTTCGCTCTTTCGTTCCGGCACCTTTCGCCATCCGATCGCAACCCATCATCAAGGGACCCATGCAGAAGCTTTCTCGACTGGCACTCCTTGCGCTCGCCAGCACCGCAGTTGCACAGAGCAACGCGGTTGCCGGCATGGACGGCTGGCTCACCAACATCCAGAGCCTGACCTACTACGGCCGCCGCGGCTCCGCCCACCCGAACGGCGAGATCGGCATGGCCTTCGCCAACACGATGTGCAACCCGGGCTCCATCGAGATCCCGTGGTACGCGGCGATGCAGGAGGACCACCCGAAGTTCTCCTTCATCATGACGCGTGAGACCAACGGGCGCATGGTGCAGATCAATGACTGGCGCTCCTACCTCAAGCACGCCTTCACCTCGGTGAACGTGAACGGCGCCTGCGGCACCTGCGCAGGCTCCTCGGCAGGCGGCTCCAAGATGGGCCTCAACTGCTCGGACACCTACGGCGCATCCAACAACGGCGACCGCTACTGGCTCGGCCCGCCCGAGGAAGTGGACCCGTTCCTCGGCACCTGGGAGTCCACGGGCTCGTGGTTCGACCTCGCCGGCAACGCGGCCAACCCCTCGGACGGCGTGCGCACGCTGACCTCCACGATCGTGAGTTCGTGGGCTGACCCGGTGCGCAACCGCCTGACGGTCAAGGAGCAGGACTTCCTCGTCCCCAACTCCAAGTTCTTCTACGGCATCCAACTCATCCACCAGGGTGAGCCGATGGCCAACCGCAACAACAACATCGCGTCCCGCGGCTTCGTGCCGACGTGGAACGGCACGACCTGGAGCTTCAGCACCACCGGCCAGGTGGGCTTCACCCAGAACACCGTGCTGACCCACTGGACCGGCGCCACGGTGAACAGCGCCTACAACGGCACGGGCACCACCTCGTCGACCATCTACGACGGCAAGTTCTACGTCGCCGTGAAGGTCACCGGCCCCGTCAACGGCAAGTGGCACTACGAGTACGCGGTGCACAACTACGACAACATGCGCGGCGCGGTGATCTTCGCCCTGCCCGTGTGCGACTCGGCCCAGGTCACCAACCTCGGCTTCCGCGACATCGACGGCGACCCGCTCAACGACTGGACCGTCCAGCGTGCGAACGGCGAGCTGCGCTTCCTCGCGGGCAGCAACAACAAGCTGAAGTGGAACCAGCTGTTCAACTTCTGGTTCGACTCCGATGCCGCACCGGTGTCGGGTCAGGTCGTGCTGCACGAGGACCTGCTGGCCCAGCCCGCAGTCGGCCAGCCCGCCCTGCCGCCGCTGCCTGCCGGCTTCGAGACCGTGCGCGTGAACTCGTCGGTTCCGGGCTTCGTGCCCGTCGTCGACCTGGGCGCCGGCTGCGGCACCAACGCGCCGTCGCTCTACGCCACGAGCCTGCCGAGCATCGGCAACACGGCGTTCAACCTGCAGGTCAGCGCCACGCCCAACGCGAACCTGTTCGCGTTCTACGCGTTCGGCACCGGCTCCACGCAGGTGGGCCCCAACTGCTTCCAGTACCTCGACAACGGCACCTCGGGCACCTACGGCTTCATGCAGGCCGATGCCTCGGGCCTGGCGAACATCCCGCTGCCGATCCCGGCGACGGTCACGCCCTTCGACCTGAGCTGGCAGGCCGTCCAGCTGGTGCCCGGCGCGGGCGCCGTGCTCGGCGACTTCAACCTCAGCAACGGCATCAAGGTGCGCGTGGGCGCCACGAGCGGCTGCAACTGAGCCGTCTCGATCCCTGACGCAGGCTGCGGCCGGTTCCGGATCCTCCGGGGCCGGCCGCAGTCGTTTGCGCCCTGCTGGATTGGAGCCCGGGGCTCGAACCCCTCAGATCCAGAGTGCCGCGAGGACCAGCGGCCCGAAGCAGGCGGGCGCAAGGCTGAAGGCACAGAGCACCCAGCCGCAGCGCAGCAGCCACGCCAGCAGCCTGCCGGACCCCAGCGCGCGCGCGAGCGGCAGGACCGCGAGCAGGACGCCCACCGTGCCGACAAACGCCTGCCAGGCCGCATCGAGGGCCGTGGGCCCGCCGCCGCCTGCGCGCCCCCAGAGCAGCAGCAGGAGCGGCCAGAGCAACATCATCGAGACGGCGACCACGCACACCGCGGCCGAGAGCCCGGTGACCAGCATGGCCACGGTGCGCGCAAGGCCGCGCGCCTCGTCGCTGCCGGGTCGCACCGGCGGGAACAACCCGCGCACCGCGGGCGCGGCAACGGCCGCGGCGAGCACGAGCAGCAGGACCAGCCATGCCCAGAAGCGCAGGTGCGGTGCGAGCCGTGCCTCCGCGGGCCCGGACCCGAGAAACGCGAGCGCGAGGATCGCGAGCAGGCCGCTCCACGTGGGCAAGATGCGCAGCACGCGATGTATGGTGCCGAACGAAATCCGCACCGTCGAGGGGCGGTTCTGCTTGAGGGCATGTGCACGCGTTCCATACTGGGCGCCGCCATGGCTGCCTCGCGTCCCGTCCCAGCGCCCCACCAGGAACCCATCGACCGCCTGCTGGCGCCCGTCGAACGGTTCCTCCACGTCCAGGCGGCATCGGGCATCGTGCTGCTGCTCGCCACCGTGGCCGCGCTCGCACTGGCGAACTCGCCGTGGGCGGAGGGGTTCCTCGGCCTCTGGAAGACGCAGGTCGGCTTCCAGATCGGCGAGTTCCGCATGGTCCACTCGCTCAAGCACTGGATCAACGACGGCCTGATGGCCGTGTTCTTCTTCGTGGTCGGGCTCGAGGTGAAGCGCGAGGTCGTGCTCGGCGAACTGCGCGAACTGCGTGCGGCCGTGCTGCCGTTCTTCATGGCGCTGGGCGGCATGGTGGTGCCCGCGGGCATCTACCTGTCCCTGCAGGGTGGCACCCCCGCAGCCAGCGGCTGGGGCACGCCCATGGCCACGGACATCGCCTTCGTGGTCGGCTGCCTCGCATTGCTCGGCTCGCGCATCCCGAAGAGCCTGCGCGTCCTGCTGCTCTCCCTCGCCGTCCTCGACGACCTCGGCGCCATCCTCGTGATCGCCATCGGTTACACCGAGAACCTGCGGCTCGGTGCACTGGCCGTCGCACTGGGCGGCATCGGCCTCGTCCTGCTCGCGCGAGCCCTCGGCGTCCGCTCCCTGCTCGTCTACACGCTGCTCGGCAGCATGACCTGGCTCGCCATGCACGAGTCCGGCGTGCATGCCACCCTCGCCGGGGTCGCGCTCGGACTCATCACGCCCTCGCATGCCTATGCGCGCAGCGGCGCCTTCAACCGTGCAGGCCGCAGGGTCGGCCAGTTGCTCGCTGGCGCAGGCTCCACCCATCTCGATGCCGACGAGGTCCGCCAGCTGCGCTGGATCGCCCGCGAGTCGGTGTCGCCGCTCGAGTTCCTGGAGAAGACCCTGCACCCGTGGGTGGCATTCCTCGTCATGCCGCTCTTCGCGCTCGCCAATGCGGGCGTGCCACTGCGGCTCGATGCCCTCGTGGATCCCGTGGCAGTCGCCATCGCGGCCGGCCTGTTCGTGGGCAAGCCGCTCGGCATCGTGGGCTTCGCCCTGTTGGCCATTGCACTGCGGCTGGCAAGGCTGCCCGACGGCATCACCCTGCGCGTCCTCCTCGGCGGGGGCTGCCTCGCAGGCATCGGCTTCACCATGGCGCTCTTCCTGTCCTCGCTCTCCCTGCCGGAGGCGTACCAGGACGCCGGCAAGCTGGGCGTGCTGGTGGGGTCGCTGGCATCAGCGCTCTGCGGCATGGGGCTGCTCATCGCCCCGCGGCGCCAGACCGCAGCCTGACCGACGCGCATGCAACGAATGCGTCCCAAGGGCGCCCGCGCAGCGAGGGGCAGCCCGGCAGGTCGATAGGTTGCACCCTTCGCGCCCCGTCCGGCGCGCCCACAGCCCATGTCGATGCGCTCCTGCCTCGTGGCCGCCACCCTCGCGGCCCTCTGCTCCGCCCCGCTGCTCCGCGCCCAGGTCCCCGACCTGTACGACATGAACACGGTGCGCGACGTGTACTTCACGTTCAGCCAGCCGGACTACTGGACGCAGCTCACCAACAACTACGCGCCCGAGATCAACATCGCGGCCAACATGACGGTCGACGGCCGCACCTACCCCAACGTGGGCGTGCGCTTCCGCGGCAACACGAGCTACACGCAGCTGCCCGCGGGCTCGCAGAAGAAGAGCTTCAACGTCGAGCTCGACTGGATGGTGCCCGGCCAGGACATCTACGGCTACGACCACCTCAACTTCAACAACGGGTTCCACGACCCGACGTTCCTGCGCGAGCCGCTCACCTACCTGGTGATGCGCCGCCACGGCGTGGCGCCCAAGGCCAACTGGATCCGCCTGTGGATCAACGGCCAGTACTGGGGCATCTACATCAACGCCCAGCAGCCCAACAAGGACATGATGAAGGAGTGGTTCCGTTCCAACGACGGCAACCGCTACCGCGGCTTCCCCACCAGCGGCACCTTCGGCAACGGACGCTGCGCCTACACGTGGCTGGGCTCGGTGGTCTCGAGCTACCTCACGGCCTACCAGGCCAAGCAGGGCGACGGCCTCGACCTCATGAACATGTGCAACGTGCTCAACAACACGCCCGTTGCGAGCCTCGAGGCACTGCTGCCTGCCGTCTTCAGCGTCGACGCGTTCTACCGCTATGCCGCGGTCATGAACGTGACCACCACCACGGACAGCTACCTGCAGAGCGGCAAGGACCACTACCTCTACATCGACGACGTGCACCGGGACGGCACCACGTTCCCCTTCGACCTCAACGAGGCGATGGCGGGAAGTTCGACGCTCGACCCGTGGTTCCAGACCACCAACATCTACCGCCCGGGTTTCACCAAGACCTTCCCCATCACCCATTGGCGCGAGCGCTACAAGGCGCACCTGCGCCACGTCATCGACCACTCCTTCAACCCCACGTTCCTCTCGCCCCTCGCGCAGCAGTACCACGCGATGATCGCGGCCGACGTGGCGGCGGACACCAAGAAGATCTACACGACGGCGCAGTTCACCTCGAACCTCACGACTTCGACGCTCGCGAGCGGCGTGAACACCCCGGGCCTGCTGCCCTTCATCACCAACCGGCATGCGTTCCTCGCCGCCCACCCGGACCTGAGCGCCCCGCGCGCCACGCTCACCAGCCTCGCGCACACGCCGCAGTTCCCCAACCCGACGCAGCCCATCGACGTGACGGTGCAGGCATCGCCCAACGCGGCCTCGCTGCGGCTGTACTGGCGGCGCATCGGCGCCTTCCAGCCGCTGCCCATGTTCGACGACGGCTTGCACGGCGACGGTGCCGCCGGTGACGGCACCTGGGGCGCGCAGATCCCCCCGCAGGTCCCCGGCGCGCTCGTCGACTACTACGTCGAGGCCCGCACCGCCACCGGGCTCGCGAGCTTCCTGCCGCTGACGGCCGAACTGGAGCGCGAGGCGCGCCACGTGCAGATCGACTGGCCGGTCACGGCCTCGCCCATCGTCATCAACGAGTTCGTCGCCCAGAACGTGAACGGTCCCGTCGACGAGGCCAACCAGCACGAGGACTGGATCGAGCTCTACAACACCTCGGCCGCGCCCGTGGACGTGGGCGGCATGTGGCTGTCGGACAGCCTCGTGGTCCTCAAGTACCGGATCCCGGCCGGCAACACGATCGCACCCAACGGCGTGCTGCGCATCTGGGCCGACGAGGACGGCACCCAGGGCCCGCTCCACGCGAACTTCAAGCTCAGCTCGACCGGCGAGGTCGTGGCGCTCTACGCGGCAGACGGCCTGTCGCTGCACGAGTCCATCACCTTCGGCCCGCAGGCGGCCGACGTGTCGACGGGCAGGCTCACCGACGGTCCCTCGGCCTGGGTCACCTTCCCGGCGCCCACCTACCTCGCGCGCAACACGCCCGCTGGCTGCGGCCAGCGCACCTACGGGTCGCTGCAGCCCTCCGGCCACGGCTTCGACCTCGCGCTGTCGGGCACCCTGCAGGTGGCGACCAGTTCCACCTTCACGATCACCGGCGGCCCGGCGAGCGGATTCGGCGTGTTCGCCATGGCCTTCGGCGGCGACCAGGTGGACCTCGCGCCCTACGGCGCGCCCGGCGACGTGCTGCTGCTCTCGCCCCTCACGGCCTCGGTCAACGCCTCGGTGCCCCTCGACAGCACCGGCTACGGCGCGCTGCCGCTCGTGATCCCCGCGATCCCCTCGCTCGCGGGCGTGACCTTCTACACGCAGGCGCTGGGCCTCGGCACGGTCGGCATCGACACCTCGCGCGCGATCGAGGCGCGCATCTGCCCCTGAGCCGAACGCCATGCTGCGCTACCGCAACCGCCACGAGTGCAAGTTCGTGGTGCCCGAGTCCGTGGCCGACCGCGTGCGACGCATCGTGGCGCCGTTCGTGCGCCTCGACGGCCACGCCCAGCGCAGCCCCGACCACAGCTACCCGATCGCGAGCCTGTACCTCGACGATGCGCAGCACTCGCTGTGCCGCGAGACGATCGAGGGCCAGGCCCAGCGCTTCAAGCTGCGCGTGCGCGCCTACAGCGACGACCTGAACGCCCCCGTGTTCCTCGAGGTGAAGCGCCGGTGCGTGAACGTCGTGCAGAAGCTGCGCAGCCCGGTGCCGCGCGCGCTGCTCGCCGACCTGCTGGAGGGCAGGCGCACCACGGTCCCGGGTGCAAGCGCGCTGCAGGCCGAGGCCATCGCCGAGTTCCTGCGGCTCACGACCCTGCGGCGCGCGGTGCCCTGCGCCATCGTGCGCTACCAGCGCGAGGCCTGGGTGGGCCTCGACGACGATGAGGTGCGCGTGACCTTCGACCGCAGGCTCAGCGCCGTGCCCGAGCACCGGCCGCGCGTGGCCGTGCACGACCCGCGCTTCGTCACCGTGTCGAGCGGCGGCGTGGTCATGGAACTCAAGTTCACCGACCGCTGCCCCTCGTGGATGCAGCAGGTGATCCGGTCGGGTGAGCTCAGGCGCACGTCCTTCTCCAAGTACGCCCGATCGATGCAGGCTCTGGTACCCGACCGGGCCGTGGCCACATGATGCGACACCCCTGATGAGCGAACTGATGCAACAGCTCGGGGACTGGGAGACGACCCTGCCGTCGGTCCAGTCCTTCGCCTTCCACCTGCTGCTCGCCTTCGTGCTCAGCAAGCCGCTCGCCTGGGTCTACGCGCGCACCCACCAGGGCACCAGCTACTCGCGCAGCTTCGTCCAGTCCCTGGTGATGCTGAGCCTCATCGTCACCATGGTCATGCTGGCCATCGGCGACAGCCTCGCGCGCGCGTTCGGGTTGTTCGGCGCACTCGCCCTCATCCGCTTCCGCACCCCGATCAAGGACAGCCGCGACACGGTGTTCCTGTTCCTCGCGGTGGCCATCGGCATCGCCGTGGGCGTCCAGAACGTGCTGCTGGCGGTCACCGGCACCGCCATCGCGCTCGCCACGGCCGCCTACCTGCATGTCGTGCGCTTCGGCGAGCGCGTGAGCCACGATGCCGTGCTGCGCTTCGCCATGCCGGCCCTCGGCGACCAGGAGGACGCCCTGCGGCGCGTGCTGCGGCACTACTGCTCCAGCTTCGCCCTCGTCAGCCTGCGCGACTCGCGCCACGAGGGCGCCATGGACTTCTCGTACCAGCTGCGATTGCTCGATCCCGCCTCGTCCACGCCGCTTCTCACCGACGTGCGCGCCATCCCCGGCGCACTCGACGTCAACCTGCTGCTGCAGAACGAGGACGTGGAGCTCTGATGCAGCCCTACCGCCCCAGCGGCCCGCGCGCGGGCCTGTCGTTCCGTCTGCGCGGCCTCGTGCGCACCGGCCTGCCGCTCACCGTCTGGCTGGGTGCGGTGGCAGGCGTCGTGGCCCTCGGCCTGTCCTTGCCACCCGCGGCGCCCATCCAGGGCATCGTCGAGGTCGTGCACGCCACGGTGCGCGCGCCTGCAGACGGCCGCATCGCCACCGTGCTGGTAGGCATGCACGAGGACGTGGAGGCAGGCCAGGTCGTCGCGCGCATGGACGACACGAGCCTGCGCCTGCAGATGGCGCAGCTCGCGGCCGAGGTCGAGATGCACCGTGCCGAGTTCACAAGCCGCAAGGCGGAACTCGACCGCGTCGCCGCCGAGGCAGGCACCCGGCACCAGCTCGATGCGTCGGTCGAACAGCGGCGCCTCGTGAGCGCCCTCGAGGATGCGCGACTCGCAGCCCTCGCCACCCGCACCGACCTCGAGGAGACCCGCATCCGCCTGTCCGGCGCCGCCACCGAGGCGCAGCGCACCGAGTCCATGGTGCAGCAGGGCATCCTCGGCGAACCCGAACTCGTGCGCCTCCGCACCGAGCGCGACGCCCTGCAGCGGCGCGTGGCCGAACTGGAACAGCTCCAGGCCGGCGAACTCGCCCGCATCGAGGCCGCACGGCTGCGCCTCGAGCGCTTCGCGCCCACGGCCCCGCCTGCCGCCGCCCACGAGGACGCGCTGGCCCCGTTGCGCTGGCAGGTCCAGGCCACCGAGGCCCTCCTCGACCAGGTCGCGCACCAGGTCGACCTGCTCGAACTCCGCGCCCCCATCCGCGGCCGCATCGCGCCCCTCGCCGAGTTCGCACGCCCCCGTTCCGCCGAGGAGTCGCTGCGCCCAGCGGCCGGCGAGTGGGTGCGCGCGGGCACCGCCCTCTTCACCGTCCTCGACCCACAGCCCGCGCGGATCCTCGCCTACGTGCCGGAGTCGGCGCGCAGCGCCCTGCAGCCTGCCCAGCGCCTCGCGGTGCGCCGCCGGGACGGCACCGAACTCGGTACCTCCCTCGTCCGCTCCATCTCACCGACCGCCGTGCCGCTGCCCGAACGCCTGTGGCGCGACCCGCGCCAGGAGGAATGGGGCCACGAACTCGTGCTCGCCGCCACCGGCAACGAGCGCCCGGGCGAGCGCCTGCACCTCAGCCCCGCGCACTGAGCACGGGGAGATTTCTCATTGGAACAACATCCAGCACGTTTTCGTATCGACGCGCAGCCCGAGCGGAAACGGAGAGGAGCGAAGAGCTCAGAGGAAAGTCACGGGGTCCTCGCGACACGGAAACCGTGGTAGGCGTAAACTATGTCCCCAGTGGGGTAGTAGCGGTAGGAGGAGCGCAGGTATTTTGAGGCGTTGTAGTAATCGCCGCCGCGCTTCACGCGTCGGTTGTTCAGGAAACCGGAGGTACCGCCCGGCGGATCCACCGACGGGCTGTAGCTGTAGTAATTGCTGTCGTAGGCGTCAGCACACTGCTCCCACACGTTGCCCGACATGTCGTAGAGGCCGAATCCGTTTGGCTGGAGCTGGCCCACGGGGTAGGTCCACCTAGCGTTCAATTGGCACCATGCGATGTTCCCGAGGAGCGACACATCGGTGAAGCCCTGAGGCATCGCCGCCCAGCCGTGGTACGCCTGCGTCGTGCCCGCGCGGCACGCATACTCCCACTCGGCCTCCGTCGGAAGCCGCAAGCCAGTGCCCGGCTGGAAGTCGTTCACGATGTCGTTCCAATACACGCTATCCACCGGGCGATTCGGCACCTGAGACCATGGCACCGTTGAAGTGGCGTAGTTCCCCTGCGACGGGTTGTACCCTGTCCTCGCCGTCCACTGCGCCTGCGTGACCTCGTAGCGCCCAAGGTAGAACGGCCGCGTCAGCGTCACCCAGTGGTTCGGGGTCTCATCGCCCGGGCAGCTCGTCATGTCCGACGAGATCGTGCAACCCATCCAGAAGGTCCCGTTCGGGATCAGCAGCATCTCGATCCCCACGGCCGACTCGGTGATCCTCCATGGCAAGCCTGTCCGAAGGATCGCGG
>JBEATZ010000089.1:0-3837 GCA_041161695.1 Planctomycetota bacterium
CGTTCAGGAAGTTCGAGTTGCGGTCCCGGTCCACGCGAGCCCACCCCCTGCCTGCACCGCCCCTGCGCGAGGGCCCATCCACCCGGTTGCGACCTGTCGGCCACCGCGGCGTCGCCTCCCCACCGTCACTCCGCAGGGTGGCGCACGCCAGTAGACCCGGTTCGTTCGCGTCTTCGTGTCTCGCTGCGGCACGCGCAGCGAAGGGATCCTATCAACCACCGCCGGTGCGGCGCGGCTGGCCGGCAGGCGGCACGCCGCAGGAGGCACCCTTCTTGGCGCCCCGCGCGTCGGCAAGGATGCGCTCGGCGAGCTTGTCGGCCGCGTCGCTCGGCGGCATCCGCTCGTCGCGCGCGATCGTCCAGACCTCCTTCAGGGCCTCGGGGATGCGCTCGATGTGGTGCAGGGCGTTCTTCTCGTTGTACCCGCCCTCGGCGAACTCCATGCCGACGTTGATGATGCCGCCTGCATTGATGACGTAGTCGGGCGCGTAGAGGATGCCGCGATCCTGCAGGTCCTTGCCGTGCTTGGGCGCGAGCAGCAGGTTGTTGGCTGCACCGGCGATCACCTTGCACTTCAGGGCCGGGATGGTGTGGTCGTTGAACACCGCGCCGAGGGCGCAGGGCGCGAGCACGTCGCAGTCCATGGTGAGGATCTGCTCCTCGCCCACCGGGGTGAAGCCGATCTCCTTCGCCAGCTTGGCGAGACGCTCGGCATGGCGGTCGGCGGCGAACACCTTCGCACCTGCCTCCACCAGCCGCTTCGCCAGCGACGAACCCACGGCGCCGACGCCCTGGATCGCCACGGTCCTGCCCTTCAGGTCGTCGCTGCCCATCTGCCAGGCCAGCGCCGCCTTCAGGCCGAGGAACACGCCGTAGGCCGTGTAGGGCGAGGGGTTGCCGCTGCCGCCGTCCTCGCGGCTCAGGCCGGTGACCCACTTGGTCGCGCGACGGATGATCTCGAGGTCGCCGATCGACGTGTTCACGTCCTCGGCCGTGATGTACTTGCCACCGAGGGCATCGATGAAGCGACCCATCGCCAGGTACAGCTTCTCGGACTTCACCTTCAGCGGGTCGCCGAGGATGACGGCCTTGCCGCCGCCGAGCCCCGTCTTCGCCAC
Source organism: Planctomycetota bacterium (assembly GCA_041161695.1). Taxonomy (GTDB): domain Bacteria; phylum Planctomycetota; class UBA1135; order UBA1135; family UBA2386; genus JBEATZ01. Next base: position 1,118 of record JBEATZ010000089.1, read on the forward strand.
GGCCGACTTGTAGGTCATGCCGCGCGAGAGGCGCTCGACGTCGAACAACGCTTCCTTCTCGGATGCGTAGGACCACATGCGCAAGCCACCCAGGGCCGGGCCCATCGTGGTGTCGTGCACAGAGATGATGGCGTGCAACCCGGAAACCGGGTCGATGGCACGGACCACCCGCTCGTAGCCGGGGACGGTGATGTCGGTGATCTGCAGCGTTTCTGCCAAGTGAGGGCCTCGGTCGGAGAAATCGGCGGAGCACTATAGGGACCGGGCGGGGCGCGATCCACGACCCGCCCGGCCGGAGCCGCTGGGAATGCTGGATGGACGGGTGGACCTGCAGCCGGGGGCCGGTGGGGCCGCTATCCCGCCGATGGGCCCCAGGGCTTCCCGTGGCCGGCAGGCCCCAGGAAACTGCGCACCCACATCCGCAGGGACGCAAGGGTCCAGCCCGTGAGCGCACGCGCCTCGAAGACCTTCGCACGACAGGCCTTGCGCTTGCCCGAGCAGAGCAGGTCCCAGGCCACGTCGAGGCGGATCCTGGCCCGGTGTTCGTTCATCAGCTGGACGTACTGGGGCTGCTCCGGATGGGCGGCGGCAACCTTCTCCATGATGCGGTCGACCCCGTGCAGGAACCGGATGTTGGCGCCGAGGCTGCCCGCATGCACGCGATAGAAGGTCAGGGGCTCGTCGAGGTATGCAATCGGCTCGCGAGACGCCATCCGGAGCCAGAGATCGTAGTCCTCGGTGGCGACCAGCTCGGGATCCTCGTCGAACATGCCCGCTTGATCGATTGCATCCCGGCGTGCGAGCACGGTGCTGCAGATCACGGAGTTGCTCCGCAGGAGCGAGTCCAGCGTGATGGCGCTCGGGACAACCCTCCTCGAGTTCTTGCAGCGGACCACCTTGTCGCCCTCGACCACCCATGCATCCGTCGCGATGCACCGGGCGCCCAGTTGCTTCACGGCCTGGAGTTGCCGCTCCAGCTTGTTGGGGGCGAACCAGTCGTCCGCATCACAGAGAGCGATCCACGTGGAGGTGGCCTCGGCGATCCCGCGGTTCCGCGCGGCGCCCGGACCGCGCTGTTCCTGGCTGAAGACGCGCGCACCCATGCGCCTCGCGATGGCGACCGTGTCGTCGGTGCTGCCGTCGTCGACCACGATCACCTCCGTGGGCTGGAGGGTCTGCAAGCGCAGCGAGTCGAGGGTCACGGCGAGGAACCGGCTCGCGTTGAACGCGGGGATGACGACCGCGATCCGATCGCTCACAGCTTTCCTCTCCGGATCTTCTTCATGACCGAGCGGAACACGTCACCCACGTACCGGAAGTCCTCCGCGTGCACGAACAGGCACTTCCAGCTCGAGGTGCCCGTCTCGCGGGAGTAGACCCAGAGGGTGTAGATCGTGGCCACCACGTATGCAACGGTCGAGGCGGCTGCCGCCCCCACCGCGCCGTAGTCCGGCACCAGCGCGGCATCGAGCATCAGCATCACGGCAAGCACCATGAACTGCGCGTTGACGCACTGCTGCAGCTTGTCGCGCGCCGCGAGGTCGGCCTGCAGCAGCTTGCTGACGGTGAAGGCAACCGTGCCGGGCAACAGCACGAGGAGCGACTGCCCGACCGGGGTGCTCCAGTTCTCGTACCAAGGGTTGGTACCCGACTGGACCAGTGCGGTGATGGTGCCCATCACAGGGTCGATCAGCTGGATCACGGCGAGACCGCCGAGCAGCGAGATGAACAACCCGATGCGGGCGAAGACGGGCGTGAGCAGCTTGGCCTGCTCGTGGGTGGAGCCTGCAACCTTGCTGAAGAACAGGTCGCGCATGGCCTCCGGGAAGTGCCACACCAGCTCGGCCCACGTCACGGCCATGCTGTAGAAGGCCACCTGCTCCAGCACGAGGTTGTTGGCCTCCTTTCCCGCCGCGACGGGCGCCACGTACAGGGCGCCCACGATCATCAGGTCGAGCCGGTGGTTGAGGTAGGTGATCGTGCTGTTGAGGTTGGCACGCCACCCGTAGGAGCAGCCGGCGCGGAAGAAGAGCGGGTCGAAGCCGAGCCGCATCTTCACCATGCTGCGCAGCATGGTGAGCACCACCAGGGCCACGACGGCCGCAGTGACGAGGCGACCCCACGAGACCGCCATGGGCACGTCGCCTTCCGAGACGCTCGCGCCGAGCACCACGAAGATGGCGAAGAACGCGGGCAGGTAGGCAAGCGAACTCACCAGGTGCACCGCGCCGTAGTCCTTGATGCGATCCGTGGCGAGCTGGATCGAGTTGCCGTAGCTGGCCACCAGCAACAGCGGCACCGCTGCGCACATGGGCACGACCAGCCACGGGTCGAACGTCCAGTCGGGGCGCACGAGCGGCAGCGCGAACAACACGAACAGCGCGGCGATCAGGCCGATGAAGGTGCCCCACACGAGGGCAACGGTCATCGTGGTCTCGAAGATCTTCTGCACGCCGAACCGGTTGCGGCGGAGCAGGTAGACGAGCGAGGTGGCGAGGCCGAGGTTGGCCGCGGACATCAGGATGAACGGCAGCGAGGCGAGCAGGCTCGCACGGCCGTGCTGGTCGACCTCGTTGCGCGTGAGCAGGTACAGCAACAGGCCGCCGCCCTTGTCCACCGCGACCACGAGCAGGTGGATGAGGAACGTGAACACGACCCAGCGGCGGAAGTTCATCGCATGACGCCTTGCTGGGTGGGGTTCGCCTCGGGGGCAGGGGGAC
>JBEATZ010000272.1:0-2900 GCA_041161695.1 Planctomycetota bacterium
GGACTTGTCGAGCACGAACAGGGCGCCGAGCACGACCCGACGGTCGTCCTGACCGTAGCACACGGGAGCGCCGAGCACCTGGCTGCGGGCGAGTCCGCCGATCGGGTCGTCGGGCATCGCATCGCGCATCACCACGACGTCTTCTGCCGCAAGCACCTCGGCAAGCAGGCCCTCGCTGGCGCTCACCATCTGGTGTGCGGCAGTGAGCAGCATGGGGCGTCCGGAACTCGGGCTCTCGACGGTGACCAGGATCTCGCCGAGGCCCTCGCGAGGCAGGTTGCGCACGTACAGCGCCCGCTCGACGCCCGAGGCGACCAGCAGGGCGTGCAGGCCCTTGGTGACCACTTCGATGTCCGATGCGCTGCCGGAGAGCTGCGGCAGCGTCTCGCCGACCATGGCGACCTGCTCCATGAGCTGGAGCGCGCCGGTGTTCATGCTCTCCATGTCCTGTTCGAGGGACTCGCGCTCTGCGACCACGCGCAAGACCGCGTCGATCGCCTCGCGCGGCGCGCCGGTGCAGGCCGCCGTGAAGCAGGCGACGAGCCAGCCCTGGCGACCGACCGGATGCACCGAGGGTCCGCCGGACACGGCGCCATCGATCGCGAGGTCGCCGCCGTGCACGCGCATGGCGGGCTTCGCTCCCGGACCGTGGGTTGCGACCACGCTCCCGTCCGCGGCGACGACGTGGACCGTCACGGTCCCGAGCGCCCCGGGCAGGTTCGAGAGCAGGTCGTTGGACGACGAGGTGAGTTGCATCGTTCCTCAGCGCAGGGTTGCCGCCGGCTGGCCGCAGCGCTTGGTCATGCTCAGGTGGTTCCAGTCCCCCTGCCGTTCGTACGAGACGTCGTCCATCACCATGCGGGTGATGTGGATGCCGTAGCCGCCCACGGACGTCGGCAGGTTCTCGAACTGGCCGGCCTCCTCGATGCGGTGGTTCTCGAACCGCAGCGGGTTGAACTCCGTGCCCTGGTCGCGCAGGGTGATCTCGACGTGGTTCTCGCTGACCAGGAAGCCCACGCAGATGGGGCGCGGATCGTTCGGTGCGTAGGAGTGCCGCAGGACGTTGGTCAACATCTCCTGGACCGCGAGGAGGATGTTGTACCGGGTGCCCTCGGGGTCCTCGGGGAAGGGCACCGACTCCAACAGGTTCTCGCCGACCTGCCATACGAGCCGCAGGTGGTCCATGGGACCGGACAAGGTGAGGTCGACCTGGGTTGCCATAGGGTGGTTTCCTCCGGAGCCCCGGCTCCGGGCGCGAGCACTTCGGGACCTTATCGGCAGGATCGACCCCGAACTTGCCCTGATGCGGGACGGCCCCGACCGTCCTGGCGACACCGCGCCCGGGAAGAGGCCCTCCCGCTGGGCAGTGGATCCGGTGGCCTCGACCGTTTAGGTTTCCGCCCGGCTGGTGGCGCCGAAGCACATGCTCCATGGCATGGACCGGTCGCTCCGGAGGGTGATCGCACTTGGATACTTCTGCACAATCCGTTCGAGCGCTCCGTACGAGCCTCCTTTCCCTGCTGCTGCTGGCGCTGCTTGGCGCGTGCAGCACGTCCCCTGCGGCGAAGCCGCAGCCCGTGGTCGGCAAGGCCCCCGTGCTGACGTCGAGCTACATCCTCGGTCCCGTGAAGGGCAATGGCTCGCCGGAGAAGGAAGACCTCGCCGCAAAGCAGACCCACCCTGCGCGTCTCCGCTACGCGTGGATCCTGCTGCAGACCGGCAAGCCGAACGATGCGATCTCCGCCACGGCCCAGGTGCTCTACAGCAACCCGAAGCCGTCGCCCAGCGAGGAAGCCTTCGCGCGCTACATCCGCGCTTCGGCCTACGCGAAGCAGGGCAAGCCCGACCAGGGCAACTACGACCGCACGCGTGCCCTCGCGCTGGCGCTCGATCCCGAACTCAAGCGCAGGCTCGCCGAACTCGACGAACCCGAGGACGCGCCGCAGCCAGGCAAGCCCAGCACGGCCGTGGCGATGCAGCGCCGCTCCAACTGGAACCCGGTCCCGGTCATCGCCTCGCGCCTCGACCCCATGGGCAAGCCCTGGCGCATCACGGTGCACCACTCGGCCATGTACATGCGCGACAAGTCGACGAGCGCTGCCGCGTCGGCGATCCGCAACATCCAGTACGACATGATCAAGAACCGCGGCTTCGGCGACATCGGGTACCACTTCCTGATCGACCCGGCTGGGCGCGTGTGGGAAGGCCGCGACGTGAAGTGGCAGGGAGCCCATGCGCGCGGCGAGCACAACAAGGGCAACATCGGCATCTGCGTGCTCGGCAACTTCGTGCGCGGCGGCGAGGGGCAGATGCCCACCGAGGCACAGACGCGCGCCCTCAAGGGCCTGATCTCCAGCCTGATGCAGCGCCACGCCGTGACGGTGGACAACGTGTACACGCACCGCGACTTCGTGCAGACCGACTGCCCTGGCCCGCTGCTCCAGAACGCGATGGACCGCATCGCCAAGGACCTGCGCAAGGAATCCGGAGCGCGCGTCGCAGCCCGCGAGTGAGACGGCTCCTGCTCCTGCGGCAGGAACACGGCTCCCGCGGTGACCGAGGGCCGCTGGTGCGCTATGGAAGCAGCCGGCACCCCATGCGCCTCCTTCCCTGGATCGTCCTGACACTCGCAGCCTGCGCGCCCCGCGAGCAACCGGCGCCGCAGCCCGAAGAACCGCGCGAGTTATTCCACGACTTCGGGACGATTCCGCACGCACAGTCGGCGGCCCACGACTTCGTCATCGACACGCGCGCGCTGGGGAAGGACCTCGTGCCGCTCGGCGTCACCGCCGACTGCAGTTGCGCCCGCACCGAGATGCTGCTGCGTGCCCGCGACGGCTCGGAGCGCGTGGCAACCGGCCAGCCCCTCGCCGAGTTCGCGGCCCGCACCGGTGAGGTGC
>JBEATZ010000275.1:0-5589 GCA_041161695.1 Planctomycetota bacterium
TACCTGATGCGGGCGCCCCTCGCCGACCGGCGCGCCCATGAACTCGCCAACATGCTCACGGTGGCCGCGCTGGTCACCGAGTCGAGCCTGCGGCGCAAGGAGTCGCGCGGCACCCACTTCCGCACCGACCATCCTGCAGCCGACGACCGTACCTGGGGCCGCAGGATCCTGCTGCGCCGTGAAGCGGACGGGACGATTGCCGTGGAGCACGGCCCCCTCTCGGAACGTCCGGGCCTGCGCTAACCTGTCGGCGGCGACGCGCCCATGGTGCGCGCCCCGAACCCGAGCACCGTGAGTCCATCCAGCAACGCATCATCCCGCAGGCCAGCCACCAACGAGGCCGTGTTGTTCGGCATCGTGCCCCCGGGTGACCCTCGGACGGCAGCAGAGTCGCTGCACGAACTGCAGTTGCTCGCCGGCACCGCCGAGTTCCAGGTTGCAGGCTGCATGGTGCAGCACCGCCGCCAGCCGGATCCGCACTCGTACATGGGCACCGGCAAGCTCGACGAACTCGCCGACGTCGTGAAGCTCGCGCGCTGCAGCGCGGTGATCTGCGACGACTCGCTCACGCCCAACCAGGCGCGCAACATCGAGGATGCCGTCGACGTCCCGGTCATCGACCGCAGCGAACTGATCCTGCAGATCTTCTCGATGCACGCGCGGACGCCGCAGGCCAAGCTGCAGGTGGAGCTCGCGGCCCTCGAGTACGAGATGCCGCGCCTCAAGCGCAAGTGGTCGCACCTCGAGCGCCAGCGCGGCGGCATCGGTGTGCGCGGCGGCGCCGGTGAGAAGCAGATCGACGTGGACCGCCACCTGCTGCGCCAGCGCATCAGCTCGATCACCAAGGACCTGAAGCGCATCGAGGCGCACAAGGAGCGCGAGGTCTCCGCGCGCCCCGACCTCTTCACCGTGGCGCTGGTCGGCTACACGAATGCCGGCAAGTCCTCGATGATGAACCGCCTCACCAGCGCAGGCGTGCTGGCCGAGAACAAGCTGTTCTCGACGCTCGACACCCGCACGCGCCCGTGGCGCCTCAGCGGCGGCAGGACCATCCTGCTCACCGACACGGTCGGATTCATCCGCAAGCTGCCGCACCAGCTGGTGGCGAGCTTCCATGCCACGCTGCAGGAGGCGCTCAATGCCGACCTGCTGCTCGTGCTCGTGGACGGCTCGAGCCCCGAGGCGGCCGAGCAGTTGCGCACCGTGCACGAGGTGCTCGACCAGCTCGGCTCCGGCGACCTGCCGCGCCTCACCGTGGTCAACAAGCTCGACCTGGTGAAGGACCGCAGCATGCTGCACGGCATCTACCAGATGGATCCCCGCGCAGTGGCCGTGTCGGTGCACAGCGGAGAGGGCATCGAACAGCTGCTGGCATCCATGCAGGAGCACCTCGCCTCGGTCGAGAACCGCGTCGAGATCCTCCTGCCCCACCGTGCCGGCGGCCTGCGCGCCGAGATCCGCGCCAAGGCCACGGTGCTGAGCGAGTTCTTCACCGAGGCTGGCTGCCTGATGGAGATCCAGGCGTCGCCCGCGCTGCTGGGCCGGCTGCTGGCCGAGGGCGCGAGCATCGCCGACCCCTCGGACCGTCCCCAGCCCGAGGCCTGACGGCCCCTGAGGGCAACTGCGCGCTCAGGGCTGCGGGTCGATCACGACGAGCAGGTCCTGGGCCTTCACCGCTGCCTTGAGGTCGGTGCAGATCTCGCGCACGGTGCCGCTCACGGGGGCGCGCACCATGGTCTCCATCTTCATGGCCTCGAGAGCGACGAGCGGCTCACCGGCCTTGACCACGGAGTTCTCCTTGCAGTGGATGGCGATCACCTTGCCTGGCATCGGTGCGCCCACTTCGCCGGGCCGAGCCGCGTCCGCCCGTCGCCGCGCCTCGCCCTCGGGGACCTTGGCGCGGTCGAGCACCGTGACCTGGCGGGCCTGGCCGTTGAGCTTGTAGTAGGCAGTCACGTTGCCTTCCTCGTCGGCGTCGCCGATGGCCTCGAGCGAGATGACGAGCGTCTTGCCGGGCTCGATCTCCACCCAGACCTCCTGGCCGGGCTCCAGCCCGTAGAAGTAGGCCGAGGTCGGCAGCAGCGAGACGTCTCCGCACCGCTGCTCGAAGGCAAAGTGGTCGTCGAGGACGCGCGGGTAGAGCGCATGGCTCACCACCTCGCGCTGCGACGGCGTGCGGCCGAGCCGCGTCTCCAGCTTGGCTGCTGCGGCCTCGAAGTCGTAGGGCGCGAGGCCCTGTCCCGGCAGGCCCTGCACCACCGGCAGGCCCTTGAGCACCGCGGCACGCAGGTCCTCCGGGAAGCCGCCCGGCGGGCGCCCGAGTTCGCCGCGGAAGTACTGCACGATGCTGAGCGGGAAGTCGAGGCGCGCGGCGCGCGACAGCACTTCCTGCCGCGTGGCGGCCACCGATTCATCGAACCTGCCGCACGTGCGCAGCAAGTCGTTCTGCACGAGGAAGATCGCGAAGTCGCCGACCATCTTCGAGGAAGGCGTGACCTTGGGAATGTCCCCCACCAGCTGGTTGACGACGGCAAACGCGTAGCGCACGTCTGCCCAGCGCTCCAGCAGGCCGAGCGAGGCTGCCTGCGGGCGAAGGTTGCTGTACTGGCCGCCCGGGATCTCGTGGAAGTAGACCTCGGACGTCGAGCTCTTGAGTCCGCACTCGAATGGACTGTAGAGGTCGCGAACCTCCTCCCAGTAGTCGCACAGCGGCTGCAGCGACTTGTTGGTGAGGCCGGTCTCGTGGCGTGAGCCGCGCAGGGCGGCGATCAGCGAGTTGATCGAGGGCTGGCTCGTGAGGCCGGCCATCGGTGCGAGCGCCACGTCGACGATGTGCACGCCGGACTCGATGGCAGCCATGTAGGTGGCGATGCCGTTGCCCGAGGTGTCGTGCGTGTGCAGGTGGATCGGCAGGTCCGTGACCTCCCGCAACCGCGAGATCAGCATGCGCGCTGCCTGCGGCCGCAGCAGGCCGGCCATGTCCTTCACGCACAGGATGTGCGCCCCCATGTCCTCGATGCGCTTTGCGAGGTCGAGGTAGTAGTCGATCGAGTACTTGGTGCGGCGCGGGTTGTCGACGTCGCCCGTGTAGCACATGGCGACCTCGGCGACCTTGCCGGTTTGCAGGATGCGCTTCACGGAGACGGCCATCGACTCGAGGTCGTTGAGGCTGTCGAACACGCGGAAGACGTCGATGCCGGCCTGTGCGGCCTCGTCGATGAAGGCCTCGACCACGTTGTCGGGGTAGCTCGTGTAGCCCACGGCGTTGGCGCCGCGCAGCAGCATCTGCTGCAGCAGGTTGGGCATCGCCTTCTTGAGCTGGACGAGCCGTTCCCACGGGTCCTCGTTGAGGAAGCGGTAGGCGACGTCGAAGGTCGCGCCGCCCCAGGTCTCCATGCTGAACAGCTGGTGGCCGAGGTGGGCCGTCGCATGGGCGATCGCGAGCATGTCGCGGGTGCGAACGCGCGTGGCGAGCAGCGACTGGTGCGCGTCGCGCATCGTCGTGTCGGTGAGCAGGGGTTTCTCCTGCCTGCGGATCCAGTCGACGAGCCCCGAGGCGCCGTCGCGGGCGAGGATCTGTGCCGTGCCTTCGGGCGGCCTGGCCGCGGGCACCTTGGGGATCGGCGGCGTGACGAAGCCGCTGGGCTTGCGGCGCTGGTCCTTGCGGATCGTGGGATGGCCGTTGACCACCACCTCGGTGAGGTGCGTGAGCAACCGCGATGCGCGGTCGCGGCTGCGCGGGAAGTCGAAGAGCTCGGGCGAGTCGTCGATGAAGCGCGTCCAGGTCTCGCCGCGCAGGAAGCGGGCGTGCGAGAGCACGTTCTGGAGGAAGGGCAGGTTGGTCTTGATGCCGCGGATGCGGAACTCCCGCAGCGCGCGCAGGCCCTTGGCAGCAGCACGCTGCAGGTCGGGCCCCCACGTGATGCACTTCACCAGCAGGCTGTCGTAGTGGCCAGAGACCACCGTGCCGGCGAGCCCGTCACCGCCGTCGAGGCGCAACCCGAAGCCGCCCGGGGCGCGGTAGGCGAGGATCGTGCCGGTGTCCGGCAGGAAGTCGTGGGAGGGATCCTCCGTGGTGATGCGGCACTGGATGGCGGTGCCGCGGGTCTGCACGTCGGCCTGGGACCAGATGCCGATCTCCTCACTGCCCAGTTCGCAGCCCTGCTCGATGTGGATCTGGGCCTGCACGATGTCGATGCCGGTCACCTGCTCGGTGACGGTGTGTTCGACCTGCAGGCGCGGGTTCACCTCGATGAAGTAGTGGTCATCGCCGCTCACGAGGTACTCGAAGGTTCCGGCGCTGTGGTAGCCCGCCTGCCTTGCGAGACGGATCGAGTCCTCGAGGAGCGCATCGCGCACACGCTGGCCGAGGTTGGGGGCCGGCGCGATCTCCACCACCTTCTGGTGCCTGCGCTGCACGGAACAGTCGCGCTCGAAGAGGTGCACGAGGTTGCCGTGCAGGTCACCGAGGATCTGGACCTCGATGTGCCGCACCCGGGGCAGGTACTTCTCGAGGAAGATGACGGCGCTGCCGAAGGCAGACAGCGACTCGCTGCGGGCCTGCCGGAGCGCGACCTGCATCTCGGCCTCGCTGTCGACCACGCGCATGCCGCGGCCACCGCCGCCGTGGGCAGCCTTGAGGATGGTGGTGCCGTGCTTGCGGAAGAAGGCACTCGCCGCGGCAAGCGCTGCAGGCTCGTCGTCGGGCAGCTCGATGCCTGGAACGGTCGGGATGCCGAGTTTCTGGGCCTCCTGGCGGGCTGAGACCTTGTCGCCGAGGAACCGGATGGTACGGGCGCTGGGGCCCAGGAAGGCGATACCCGCCGCACGGCACCGTTCGGCGAACTCCGGGTTCTCCGACAGGAAGCCGTAACCAGGATGGATGGCGTCCACCTTGGCGCGCTTTGCGACCTCGAGGATCTCGTCGATACCCAGGTAGGCGGCCACGGGCGGCTTGCCCTTGCCCACCATGTAGGCCTCGTCCGCCTTGTAGCGGTGCTGGTTGGTTGCGTCTTCCTCACTGAAGATCGCCACCGTCCGGATACCGAGCTCCGTGCAGGCACGGAAGACGCGGATCGCGATCTCACCACGGTTGGCGCACAGGACCTTCTGGAACTTCACCGGATACCTCCTGCACCGCGCGGGCCCCTCGAAGGGAACCCGGACGCGACGAGAAACCTAGCTCCACGCGGCCCCACAGACGGAGAACGCGCGCAAAAACACACAGGAGGGACCATCGGCCCGTTGCCATGGCCTACTTGAGGCCTGAAACCCGATTCCGTGGATCCGGCGCGCGCGGATCTTCCCGCGGGCATCGCCTGCCCCCGCGAAGGAGCAGTGCGGTCGGCAGGCGCCCGGGACAGAGGCATGCGGCCAGGGCTGGCAGCGGCAGGGTTGGGTCTTGGCGACCCGGCTGGCTCTGGAATCCAGCGGACCTGGAAATCACGGTCTGGAAACGAGAGCTCTGGAAACGACGACGGCAGCCTTTTGGGCTGCCGTGGTGTCTCTCGTGGGAGAGGAGTTATGACCCGGCGCTGACCTACTTTCGCGCGTGAGCACTATCATCGGCGCAGGCTGCTTGACGGCCGT
>JBEATZ010000114.1:0-4248 GCA_041161695.1 Planctomycetota bacterium
ACACGAAGGCAGGCATCCTCGCCGGCCGCAGGAAGCAGCCGGTGCTCGTGGCCGGCGATCCTGACGCAAGCGAGCTCTACCAGGTCGTGACACTGCCCGACGACGACGAGGACCGCATGCCGCCCAAGGACAAGAAGGCGGCGCTCTCCGCGCGCGACAAGGACGTGCTGCGGCAGTGGATCGCCTCGGCCAAGGACGCACCGTCCATGTTCGGCAGTTGGGAAGGCCGCGCACCTGCAACGGCAGCTGCCGGCACACGGGGCGCGGCTGGGTCCGCCGGCCCGACGACGGGCGCAGGCGCCCCGACGAACGCCTTCGCCGAACTCGCAAAGGGCCTGAGCCCGCTCGATCCCGCTGTCCTGCAGCGATTGTCCGCCCGCGCCCACCTCGAGTCCGTGGGCGACGGCAGTCCGCTGCTGCGCGTGAGTTTCCTCGGCGAGGAGTCGAAGACCACCGATGCCGTGCTGGCTGCGCTCGCGCCAGCTGCCGGCCACGTGGCGATCCTCGACCTCGGCCGCACGGCGATCACCGATGGTTGCGCTGCCGAACTCGCCAAGATGACGCGCCTCGTCGAACTCGACCTGCGCGGCACGAAGGTCACCGAGGTCACGGTGCGCGCGCTGCAGCAGCTCCCCCAGCTGCGCACCCTCAACCTGCACGCCACCAAGGTCGGCGACGGCGCCCTCGAGGCGCTCACGGCCATGCCGGCCCTCACCGTGTTGCATGTCTGGCAGTCGGACCTGAGTGCCGAGGCCGTCACGAAGCTGCGCGCGGCACGGCCTGCGCTGCGCGTCACCTTCGCGCCCGACCTGCCCGAGCCCGCGGCCGACGATGCAGGACCTGCCCGCGCCCGCCGGCGCAACTGACCGTCAGCCCTCGTGGTGGTACGGGTGCCCCGCGAGGATGGTGCCCGCGCGGTAGAGCTGCTCGACCAGCACCACTTGTGCGAGTCGGTGCGGCAGCGTGAGGCGCGACAGCGCCAGCACCTTGTCGGCAGCCTTGCGATCCGCGTCGTCGAAGCCGTGCGCATCGCCCACGAGGAAGTCGACCTGGCGCACCGAGCGGTCGCGCCAGCCGAGCAGCCAGGCGGCGAGTTCGGGGCTCCGCACCTGCTCGCCGCGCTCGTCGAGCACCACGCGCGGCGCCACGGCCTTCGCGCGCAGCGCTGTGAGGTCGCGCACGTGCAGCACCTCGATCGGCAGGAACGCACGCGAGCGCTTGGTCCACTCGGCCACGAGCGCCTCGAGGCCGGGATCCTTGAGCTTGCCTATGGCGAGGATGCGCAGCTTCACGACCGCAGGCCACCCACTACGGGCAGCCGGTGATGCTGTTGCCCACGCGCACGCGCAAGCCCTGGCTCAGGTCGAAGCTGTCCATGAGCGCGCCGCCCGTGTGCACGTTGAAGGCCTGGAAGTCGAGCGCCATGCCCTCGAACGCGGTGCTGTTGGGTACGGCCAGCGCGATGCTGGCGAGGCCCGAGCCGTTGCTCACCGCCATGATCGGGCTGCTCATCGTCGACAGGCTCGACGAGTACAGCGTGCAGCCCGCCGACAGCTGGTGCGTGCCCGTGCTGAAGCTCAGCAGGAAGCCAACCGGCACGCCGGCAGGATTGCCGCTGCAGGCGAGGCTGAAGCTGGCGTTGCCGATCATCGCGCGCGCCGGCGAGCCGGCGCCGTACAGCGACGGCACGGTCGCGCTGCCGCAGCCCGCGCCGAGCTTCTGGTTGTAGAGACCCCTCGGTGCCGTGCCCGTCACCGTCACGGTCAGGGCGCCGGGACCGATGTCGTACTGGTCGAGACCGAGCGACTGACCGGTGACGGGCGCTGCATCGCTGCGGAACGAGAAGTTGAAGATCGAGTTCCAGCGCAGCGGGTTGCCGTTGGTGGTGAAGGCGATTTCGCTGCCGTTGCGCACCGCACTCCACTGGTTGAGCGGGTCCTGGTCGATGTCGCGGAAGGCAAGGTCGACCACGCGCGCATCGGGGCACACCGGCAGCCGGAAGGCGCCGAGGCCGCGCTTGTTGTCGCGGTTGTGGATCGCGTACTCGTAGCGGTAGAGCCCCTGCTCGGGGCCGGTCACCTTCACGGCCACGTAGAAGCGGCCGTCGTCGTTGCCGTTCGTGTTGGACGTGATCGTCGCGCCCGACCAGCGCTGCAGCACGGTGCCGTTGATGTACATGCCCGTGTCGGCGAACTGCCAGCGCGTGCCGTTCCACGTCGGGAGCAGGCCGCGCGAGCCGAGGTTGTTGAGGCGGTTGAGCTCCGGCTCGCCCGGGCACATGTAGCCGGACTGGTAGTAGAAGGTCGCGCCGGGCACGAGGAAGTCGGCATCGTGCACCGCCATCTGGTGGTTGACGGAGGAGTTGAGGGCAGAGGCCTGTCCCTGCGACAGGCTGCGGATGCCGTCGCACGCCTGGCTCGGCGACACGGCGGGCTCCCCGCGGTCGAAGAACGAGCACTGCGGCACCCAGGTGCCGATCCACGGGTCGACCTCGTCGGGCGGGCCGAGCCAGTAGTGGTCCACTGCCTGGTAGTTGGCGTACGTGTCCGAGCAGCCGACCTCGACCTGGTTGTAGTTGCCAGGGCCCGCGCAGCTGCCGCACGTGCTCGGGTCGTTGGAGGAACCGAACGTGTGCTTCACGTAGCCGCGGCTCGAGATCTGCTCGAACCTGCCGTTCGCCTCGCGGCACACCATGTAGTGGATGAACGAGTGGTCGGCGCTCATGGCCGCCATGAACGGGATCGGCGCGGTGCCGCGGTTGCACACGGTCGTCCACGCGCCCATCGCACCCTTGCCGTTCGGGTACGTGCCCACGCGCACGTACTGCTCGACGGCCCAGGTGTTGAGCAGCATCAGGTCGCGGCCAGCCACCGCGTTCGACTGGGCGTGGACGGATGCGCCGCCGAGGGCGCCCAGCAAGAACAACGAACGCAGGGCAGTCGCAGACACGCGCATGGGAACTCCTCGGTTCGGTGGGACGGGCGGAATCCTACCGGCGCGAGCAAGTGCGGCGTCGCGCCCCGGGCGCCGTTGCCGAAAAAAGACGCGACAGCACCACACCCGCGTGCTAGCTTCTTCCCTGCACGAAGAGTTGGGCTCACGCCCATGCCAACCTGCCTCCCGGGCAAGGTGGACCGCCTTCGCGAGTGCGGCTGCAGGGTCTCCTGCGGCAAGCAAACGGGAAGCGACGGCATGGCATGGGCCGATCCCTGCCCTGCGTGCCGGTCTGCAGGCCACCGCGAAGTGCCGGCGTCGCCGATTTAAGACCACTTGCGGGCGACTCACCAAGTGCAGCTAAAGCGTCGGTTGCGCCCTTCCGTCCGGGCCTGCCGCGCAAGCGGCATCCGGGACGGGAGAGACGCACCATGCACGCTGGACTGCTCCGCCGACTCGGCATCGTCGGCCTTTCATCCCTCGAGGCCCCCATCCTCGCGGCGCTCGCCACCGAGACGCCGCTGCTGCTGATCGGGCCGCACGGCACCGCCAAGTCGCTGCTCCTCACGCGCCTCGCCGACGCGCTCGGGCTGCCGTTCCGCCACTACAACGCGAGCCTCCTCAACTTCGACGACCTCGTGGGCTACCCGCTGCCCACGAAGCACGGCACCCTCGACTACGTGCGCACGCCGGCCTCGATCTGGGGCGCGGGCGCCGTGCTGTTCGACGAGGTGAGCCGCTGCCGCCCCGACGTGCAGAACAAGCTGTTCCCCATCGTCCACGAGCGACGCGTGCAGGGGATCGCGCTCGAGGGGCTGCAGCACCGCTGGGCCGCCATGAACCCGCCGTCCACCGACGAGGACGACAACGGCTACGCGGGCTCGGAGCCGCTCGATGCCGCGCTCGCCGACCGCTTCGGCTTCGTGCTCACCATGCCCGATTGGCGCGACTTCGCGCCCACGGACCGCATCGCGCTGATCCGCGCAACCGAACTGGCGCCCGAGCCGGCTGCTGCCGCCGCGCTGCGCAGCGCCGTGGCCACCACGCGCTCGCTGCTCGACCTCCAGGACGACAACTTCCGCGCCGGGGCCGCCGAGTACGTGTCCGTTGCCTGCAGCCTGCTCGCACAGGCAGGCATCGAACTCAGCGCGCGCAGGGCGGGCATGCTGCACCGTGCCGTGCTCGCGGTGGCGGCGGCCTCGATCGTGCTCGACCCTTCGCGGCCCGCCGCCGATGCCGCCCTCGTGGCGCTGCGATCCAGCCTGCCGCAGCGCGCCCAGGGCATCCCCGTCAACGAGACGAAGCTGCTCGTGG
>JBEATZ010000151.1:0-6097 GCA_041161695.1 Planctomycetota bacterium
GGCCTGATGAACAACTTGGTGTCGCGCCTCGACCTCGACAACAGCAAACGGGTGTGGGCCAACACCAACCTCGGTGCCTTCTCGATGCGGCTCGAGGACCTCGAGGCCGTCATCTCGGGCGAGCGCAGCGTCGTGAGCTGCTATCCGGCACGCACAGGCGAGGCCGGCGGTCCCTCGGGCGTGATGGTCGAAGGCCGCAACCTGCTGCTGCCAACCGTGTACGGAATCACGATGCTCGACCTCGGCATCGTCGAGCCCACGGCCGTGCCGCCGGGCATCCTCATCACGGAGTTCATGGCGAACGAGCAAGCGCTGGATCCCCGCACCAACCACTTCATCCAGCCGGGCTCCCGCGACCTGTGGTTCCGGTTCCGCGGCTCCGACCTGCTGGCGCCGAGCAGCCTGCGCTACCGGTTCCGCCTCGTTGGCTACGACTCCGACTGGCAGGACGGCAACACCGAGACCACGGCGCGCTACACCAAGGTGCCGCCGGGCGCCTACCGCTTCGAGGTGCAGGCCACCAACTTCCGCGGCCTCGGCAGCCGGATCGCCCACCTCGACTTCGTGCTCGAACACTCCCTGCTGGAGCAGCGCTGGTTCCAGGCGGTGCTCGCCTGCGTTGCGGCCCTGGTGGTCATCCGCGGGCTGACCTGGCGGGCGTCCATGATCCGCCGTCGCAACCGGGAACTGAGCCTCGAGGTCGAGCGCAGGACGCAGGCCGAGACGGCCATGCGCCACCTCACCCACCGCGTGATCCGCGCGCAGGACGAGGAACGCAGCCACGTGGCGCGCGAACTGCACGATGCGCTCGGCCAGCGCATCGCGCTGCTCGGCGTCAACCTCGACATGCTCGGCCAGCGGAGCGGGGTGAATCCGGAGATGCAGCGCGCCCTCGCGGGCCTCTCCGACCGGGTCCAGTCGATCGCCAAGGAGGTCCACGACATCTCCCACCGCCTGCACGTCGCCAAGCTGGAGCAGATCGGCCTCGTGCCCGCGCTGCGCAGCCTGTGCACGGAGTTCCAGCAGGCCCACGGGCTGGAGGTGCAGTTCAGCCACGCGGGATCCGCAACCGGATTGCGCGAGGGCACATCGCACGGCCTCTACCGCATCGCGCAGGAAGCGCTGCAGAACGTGCTGCGGCACAGCAAGGCGGGGTCCGTGGGCGTGCACGTGGCCTTCCGGGGCACCGAGGTCGAACTGGTCGTGCGCGACGACGGCATCGGCTTCGACACCACGCGCGACGGGGACGAGGGCCTCGGCCTCACCAGCATGACCGAGCGTGCCAGCCTGATGGGAGGCACCCTCGCCATCACGTCGGAGCCCGGGAAAGGCACCGTGGTCACTGTCAGAATTCCGGGCTCGGATGCGGACCGCGCGTCGGAAAGCGGCGCGGTGCCGACAACGCACGGGTAGACGAAAGAGGCGGTCGCGACTACGTTCTCGCGCGCGCAGGAGTGCGTGGCCCACGAAGCCTCGTGGCGACACGGCTCCGAGGGCGAAGCGCGTCGTTTCCGTGCTCCCGGAGGGACCCTGCTCGCGCCTCAGCGCATGCCGAGAACACGACCCATGATCGCAGAGATGACCCGTCCGCGCGTTGCCCTGGCCGATGACCACGCCATGCTGCTCGAGGCCTTCCAGCACCTGCTGGAGGGATCGTGTGACGTCGTGGGAACCGCCACCAACGGCGCAGACATGCTCACGCTGGTGCGCACCCAGCGTCCGGAGGTGGTCGTGCTCGACATCTCCATGCCCGGCCTGAACGGCATCGAGACGTTCCGGCAGCTGCGCCGCGAACACCCCGACACCCGCGTCATCTTCCTGACCGTCAACGAGGATCCCGAGGTCGCGGCCCAGGCCCTGCGCGAGGGCGCATCGGGCTACGTCGTGAAGACCGCGGCCGCGCGCGAACTCTTCGACGCGATCCGCATCGCCATGTCGGGTGGCATGTTCGTGACGCGCACGATCGCCGATGCCGTGCACACAGCGCTGCAGCGCCCCGCGTCGCGCGGTGATGCCATGGGCCTGTCCCCGCGCCAGCGCGAGATCCTCGCGCTCGTCGCCGCGGGGTTCACCATGCGGGAGATCGCGGACAAGCTCGCCATCACCCCCCGCACGGTCGCCTTCCACAAGTACCGCACCATGGAAGTGCTCGACCTCAAGACCACGGCAGAGCTCATCCAGTACGCCGTGCGCAACAACATCGTCGCCCGCTGACCGCTGGACGCGCGCGGGTGCGCGGCGCATGCTCAGGGGCATGGGCGCCACCATGTCTCCCGCATGGCAGGCCGCGCTGCAGCGGATCCGCGCGGCGCGCCAGGCACCGCATTACCTGCCGGCGATGCTGATCGCCGTGCTGGACCACCTCGACCGGGGCACCCTCGAACTGCCGTCCGTGTGGTTCGAGCCCATGGAGCAGCAGTTCCTGCGCGTGCTCGTGCGGCACCGCCTGCCGGGCACCGACAAGGCCTGGGACCCGTTCTTCCACCTCTCCGTGCGCGCACGCGTGTGGACGCTGTGGCTCGGCGAAGCGCCAGCGGACTTCTCGGACCTGCCCAAGGGCGCACAGCGTGCGACCCCGCGACCGAAGAGCCGTCCGCAGCTGGTGGCGCGCGCCGACCATGCCGAGTTCCTGCCCGAACTGGTGCCGCAGCTGCGGCTCGCGCGCGGGCGCGAACTGGTGCGGCGCGAACTCGAGGCGATGCTGGTCGAGGACGTCTGACGCTTCGCCCGCAGGCCAGGTCTGCAGGCCCTGGTTCCTAGGGCGTGCGGCTGCGGATGCCGTCCGTCGCGGCGAGACCAAAGGGCGCCGTGTTGTCGACCACCGCGAGTTGCCACCACATGCTGCTGCCAGCGGGAAAGCCCGCGGGCCAGGGGAATGCGAGCGACCAGCGCCCCAGTGCATCGGTCGGGACCAGCATGGTCTGGTCGAGTGCGGGCACCAGCGTGCCGCCGAAGGCAGGCTGGTTGGCGGCAGTCCAACCGAGGATCAGGACGCCGACACTGTTTGGTGCGGCGCCGGCGGCGACCAGGGTCACCGTGTTGCCCGGCGTGAGCGTGCCCCGCCCGGTCAGCGTGGGCTCGCCCGATGCACCGGCGATGCCGCCGGCCAGCGCGTTCCACGGGCTCGGGGTGCGGTAGGCGCGCAAGTCGTTGCCGACACCGGCGACCACGAGCGTCCCGTCCGCGGCGATCGCAGGACCGCCGTTGTTGATGTTCGGCACCGGCGTGGACCAACGCAGCGTCAGGTCGCGATCGAAGGCGAGCAGCGCGCCGTTGGGGAATCCGCCGTTGCCGAGGTAGACGCGACCGTCGCCGTCGACCGTGAACCGCGGCGAGTAGCCGTTCGAGCCGAGCGGCACGGGGTACGTGTTGCGCACGGCTCCGCTCTGCGCATCGAGGCGCGCGACGATCTCGCCGGGCTGCACCATGTAGACGCTGCCGTCTGCACCGCATGCGTACTCGCCTGCGATCCCTGGGTTGGACGGCACGGCCCAGCGCTGGACCAGCGCGGAACCGGTGTCGGTGAACGCATGGAAGAAATCGAAGCCGGGCGAGTTCGAGGCACGGTTGAGGTAGACGGAACCGTCTGGTCCGACCATCGGGTGGTGCTGGTTGAGCAATCCCGGCATGACCGCGCTCTGGTACTGGAACGCCCCGGTCGCGAGGTCGAAGCGCTTGATCACCTGTCCCCCCTGAAAGGAGTCGGCGACGTACACCGCATCGCCGAATCGTGCCGCACCGCACTGGCCGCTCACCGAGCCCTGCCGGCTCGCGGTCCAGACCGTCGATCCGTCCGTGGCACGGATCCGCCAGATCGCGGTGAACGAGGCAACGATCAGGTCCCCGTTGTCCGCGAACACGCAGCCGTCGTAGGGACCTGCGGTGATCACCGCAGCCGAGGTCCACACGGTTGCCCCGGTTGCGGCATCGAGGGCGTGCACCACGCCGGAAGACGTCGCACCGTTGCCGGAGCGCGCGGCATAGACCCGACCGTTGCTGTGGCCCAGCAGCCAGGTGGTCCACTGCCCCGTCAGGTACGGGATGTCCCGCCTCCAGAGTTGCGCGCCGGTCGCGAGGTCGAGTGCGAACACCGGCGCGTCGTTGGGAGCTCCCGCGGGCGGCGCACCCAGTTGGGCCCCGCCGGTCTGCCGCACCACGAACACGCGGTTGCCGACGACCACGGGGTTCCAGGCGATGACCGAGGGCGGCCCCGAGGACCAGAGCAACTGCGCAGCGAGCGGGCCGTAGGCGTCGGTGCGTCCGTTGCGCTGCGCGTTGCCGCCGGAGTTGGTCCAGTCCTGCGCGGCAACCCATGGCACGACGAGGAGGGTGAGGAGAGTTGCGAAGGCAGTGCGCATGGAGGAAGCAGGCGGACGGGCGCTGGTTGGGACGCGGAGGGTTCCGGTACGCATCCCTTGCGGAAGTTTAGTACGGCTCGGGACGGACCGTAACCTGGACGTCCTCGGTGGGAGCAGGACGGAGAACAGGTCCCCATGCCACCGGATCCCGGGAGAGTCCGAAGCTGGACCACGCACCCACCTCCGCCGCACCGCAGGGCGCAGACACACCGCGAACCCGCAGGCATCTGCACGCACCTCGTTCGCGATGCCGTCAGCCGGAGCCGAGGATCGCATCCACCTCGATCTCGATCCTCATGCGCGGGTCGGCGAGACCTGCCTCGAACATGGTCGCCGCGGGACGGATGCCGCCGAATGCAGCCTGCAGCGTCGGCCACGTGAGCGCGAAGTCCGAGGCCTTCGGCAGGATGTAGCGCACCCGAACCACGTCGCGCATCGAGGCGACGGTTCATCGCCGCATCCCAGGCCGGTCCGTGGCGGCACGCGCAGGTCCTGTGGCGAGAGGGAGCACGCGAGGGGGCCGCGCAGGCGCCGCAGCGCTTGGTGCGTGCCCCGGCGTACCCGGACCCACTTCGTGGATCAGCACGGTTGTGCTCCATCGGCTCACGCAGTGTCAGCCGCGCACTGATCGGCACGCGGCCCAACTCTTCGCATTCCGATGAGGCTCCTGCGGCGCGCCGCACGCCGCGTCCGCGCAGCGCGATTTTTCCTGCCTCCCTCGCGCAGTCATGGAACCGAGAGCATTTCCCCTTCGTCCCTGAGACCGCATGCGAATCGAACCTTCGTATGTCCTGGAGAGTCCCCGTCCCGCGCCGTGGAGCCGCCGCAGGCTGCTGCAGGTCGGTGTGGCGGCACTTGCCGGCGCCGGCCTCGGCGCCGCGTGGATCGGTCCCGTGCTGGGCGGAGCCCGCGGCGTCCGCGCGCAGCACCAGGATGGATCCGATCCCACGCTCGACTGGCTCCTCGGGCTCTGCGCTCCCGAGGCACCGCTGACGGGATTGCTCGCGCACCACGAGGCCGTGCTCTACCTCGTGCCGCGGGCGTATCCCGAGCAGGCGAGCCTCTGGCAGGGCATCGAGCGCCTCGCACGCGCGGCACTGGAACAGCAGGACCTCCCCGCTCGCGAGGAACTCGTGCGCGACCTCTCCGAGTGCCTCGCCACCCATGCGCGCAGCGCAGGACGCGCCGAGTTGCTTGCCCTGGTGCCACCGCTCGTGGAACTCGACACCGCCAACCGCCGCGCCGTGCGCGCAGGAGCACCGCGATGAGCCAGGGACCGCAGCGCGGCATCGAGGGCCCCCGCATGGCGGCGCCGGGCGCCAGCATCCAGGTGCTGGTGAAGGACGGCTCCACCGAGGTCGAAGTGGACCTCGTCGGCGGCAACAACCCACAGAAGTTCCCCGTGGCCCCCGACGGCACCGCCACCGTTCCCATCCCACCCGGCTCCTCCGGCCAGATCCTCTACGTCGTCACGCGCAGGCGCCCGATCCCGAGCGTCCTGCGCGTCGAGATCGTCGCCACCCCGTGACCTCCCTTCGAGAACTGCCATGAACCGTCCTCATCCGTGGATCCTCCCGGTGCTGTTCGCAGCATCCCTGTTCCCCGACACGGCCTGCGCCCAGGTGCAGGCCACCGCGCCCGCGGGCACCGATGCCGTGGAGGGGTCCTCGGTGCTCTGGCTCCCCGGCACCGAACTCGCGCTGCGCCAACAGACCGTGGTGGACGCGTCCCTGCTGACC
>JBEATZ010000171.1:0-4000 GCA_041161695.1 Planctomycetota bacterium
AACGGGAGGCTCGGTGAGGCCTGACTGCGACGCGCGCCTCGGGCACGGAACCCGGGTCGCGGCGGAAGTCGGCGAAGACCTTCTCTGCGTCGGCAGCGTTGAGCCCGAGGAGCGCTTCGAAGTCAGGCATCACCGAGCATCCCTTTCGCGCGCGGTCCGTCCGCGCCAAGGCCGCAGGCCACGGCCACGAGGGACGCAGGCTGCGGCAACTACTTCTTGTTCACCAGCATCACCATGCGTCGTCCTTCCATCCTGGGAGGAGACTCGATCTTGGCGATGTCCTGGATCAGCGAGAACACGTGGTTCATGACCTGCCTCGCC
This sequence comes from Planctomycetota bacterium, assembly GCA_041161695.1. Taxonomy (GTDB): domain Bacteria; phylum Planctomycetota; class UBA1135; order UBA1135; family UBA2386; genus JBEATZ01. The sequence continues at coordinate 322 of JBEATZ010000171.1, forward strand.
ACCTCGATATGGGCCAGTTCGCGGCCGCGGAACAGGCAGCAGATCATCACCTTGTCGCCGTCCTCGAGGAACTGGCGGGCCTGCTTCACCTTCACCTGGACGTCGTGTTCGGCGATCTTGGGCCGGACGCGAACCTCCTTGAGCTGGCTCTGGTGCTGCTTGCGGCGCGAGGCCTGCTCCTTCTTCTTCTGCTCGTACTTGTACTTGCCGAAGTCCATGATGCGGCACACGGGCGGCCGCTGGTTCGGGGCGATCTCGACGAGGTCGAGACCCTTCTGGATGGCGAGGGCGAGGGCGTCGGCGGTCTCCAACACCCCGAGCTGCTTGCCTTCGTCGTCGATGACGCGGATCTGGCGGATGCGGATCTGGTGGTTGATGCGCGGCCCGCGGTCCGTGCTCGAGGTCGGGCGACGGGTGTCAGAGCTCATTCAGCCTCTTCATCTTCATCATTCTTCTTGCTGCATTGGGTTCGGGTTGCGGCCCAGTGGGCCGCAGAAGGTGCAGGAAGTTAGGTGCCCGGGTCCGGCTCCGCAACGGGAACCACGGCCACCTGCCCGGATCCGCCCCGGATCTCAGGCGCGGGTCCGGTCCAGGAGCTGCAGTTTGGCCGCCAGTTCGGAAACCGCCATGCTGCCGACGTCTCCCTCGACACGCCCTCGCACCGTCACCGAACCCGCTGCGACCTCCTGGTCGCCCACCACCCCGATGAACGGGACCTTCTCCACGAAGAGGTGGTGGCGGATCTTGGCGCCGATCTTCTCGGCGGAGTCGTCCGCGTGCACGCGCAAGCCCTGCTTGCGCAGGTCTGCGGCCATGGCCCGCACGGCCTCGACGTGGCGCTCGCCCACCGAAAGCAGCACGGCCTGGACCGGCGCGAGCCACACCGGGAACGCGCCGGCATGGTGCTCCACCAGCACGCCGAAGAAGCGCTCCATCGAGCCCAGCAGGGCGCGGTGCACCATGACCGGGCGCGAGCGGTTGCCGGTTGCGTCGACGTAGTTCATGTCGAAGCGCTCGGGCAGGTTGAAGTCGCACTGGATCGTGGAGCACTGCCAGTAGCGGCCCAGGGTGTCCTTGATCTTGACGTCGATCTTCGGCCCGTAGAACGCACCGCCGCCGGCATCCACCTGGAACGGCAGGCCCACGGCACGGATGGCGCGCTCGAGTGCGCGGGTGGCGCGCTCCCACATCGAGTCGGTGCCAACCGACTTCGCGGGACGGGTGCTCAGGTTGATCTCGTACTCCGTGAAGCCGAAGGACTTCAGCATCGAGATCACGAAGTGGAGGCAGCGCTCGATCTCGCCCTCGACCTGGTCCTCGGCGAGGAACAGGTGGGCGTCGTCCTGGGTGAAGCCACGCACGCGCAGCAGGCCGTGCAGCGAACCCTGGTTCTCGTAGCGGTACACGGTGCCGAGCTCCGCCCATCGGTAGGGCAGGTCGCGGTAGCTGCGACGCTTCTGCTTGAAGATCTGGATGTGGAACGGGCAGTTCATCGGCTTGAGGCGGTACTCCGCCCCGTCGATGTCGATGCCCGAGTACATCGAGTCCTTGTAGAAGTCGAGGTGGCCCGAGGTCTGCCACAGGTCCGCCTTGGCGATGTGCGGCGTGTACACGATGTCGTAGCCGCCCTCGAGGTGCTGCTCGCGCCAGAACTGCTCGATGCGATGGCGCACGAGGCCGCCCTTCGGGTGCCAGAGGATCAGGCCGGCGCCCAGGTCGCCCATCGAGGAGAACAGGTCGAGGTCGACGCCGAGGCGACGGTGGTCGCGCTTGGCAGCCTCCTCGAGGTTGGCGCGGTGGGTCTCCATCGCCTTGCGGTCGGCGAAGGCGTGGCCGTAGACGCGCGTGAGCATCTTGTTCCCGGCATCGTCGCCGAAGTACGCACCGGCGAGGGCCAGCACGGCGACGCCGCTGCCGATCTTGCCCGTGGTCGGCACGTGCGGGCCGCGGCACAGGTCCACGAACTCACCGCTGCGGAAGAAGCTGATCTGCTGGTCGGCGGGGATCTTGTCGATCGTGGCGACCTTGTAGTCCTCGGCGTGCTCGACCATCAGCTTGCGGGCCGCGTCGCGCGACAGCACCTCGCGCACGAACGGCACGTCGCCTGCGATGATCTCCTGCATCAGCTGTTCGATGCGCGGCAGGTCCTCCTGCGTGATGGGCTCGTCACCGAAGTCGATGTCGTAGTAGAAGCCGTAGCGCGGATCGTCGACGGGCGGGCCCTTCCAGAGCTTGGCCTTGGGCCGGATGCGCTTGATGGCATCGGCCATCACGTGCGCGGCCGAGTGCCGGACCACCTCCATGCCCTCCTTGCTGTCGCGGGTGAGGATGCGGAGCTTCGCCGAGCGTTCGACCGGCAACTGCAGGCTCTGCACCTCGCCGTCGAGTTCGATGCCCACGGCGGCCTTGGCAAGGCCCTTGCCGATCGACTCCGCGACCTGGATGCCCGTCGTGCCGGGCGCATAGCTGCGCACGGAACCATCGGGAAGGGTGAGGTGGACCTGGGCGTCGTTCGTCGCGGACATGGAGGCGTGCGATCAAAGCACAAGCGCCCGCGCCATGGAAGCAGGACGGGCATGGCGCCCGCCCGCGCGCGATCAGAAGGCCTTGGCGTCCCGCCAGCTGAAGTACACGTCCGCGAACAGGTTGAGCTGTGCCTCGTACTGGGTGCCGAAGGACAGCTTGAGCACGTGGCGCACGACCTCCTGGACCGCCTTCGACTGCGCGGCGGCCACGTCCTTGCCGTTCGGGGTCGCGAGGGGCAGCAGCACGCAGGCGCCGCCCCCGGCTGCCGCGATGGCCTCGAAGTGGGCCTTGGCCGCGGGATTGGTCGCGATGCAGGAGGTGATGAAGGGCCGCAGCTTCGACGGCTGCTTGGCGCCCGTCACGGGCCCCTTCGCCTTGCTGAACGGCTGGTCGTGTGCGCGCTTGACGAGGTCGACGAGCCCGGTCAGCACCTCCTCGTGCGCAGGGGCGTCGCCGATCACCAGCACCAGCCGGTTGGCGTCCCGGTCCCAGCCCATCTCCCTGCCGAGCGCAACACCGACGCCGCACTCGACCCGCTCGGGGGTGTCGCCGCCGCCGCCCGCGACCAGCTTGGCCAGCCGTTCCCGCACGGCCTTCTGGTCCCTCGTGAGCGGCTCCAGCAGCTTGGCGCCGTCCCCCATGTCGCCGAAGTCCTTGTAGTGCACGAGCCCGACCTCGAACCGCGGGGCGATGCCGCTCAGCAGCGCGACGACGTCGTCGATGGCATCGCGCGCGGCGTTGATGGCCTGCTGCATGGACCCGGTGGAGTCGATCACGACCGCCACCTGCAGGCCGGCATCGCGCAGGTCGAAGGCCTTCTCGACCACCGAGCCCGCCACGGTGCCGGCGCCGCGCGGTGCCGCGGGGGGCGGCGTCCACGCCGGCGGCACGTGCAGCAGTTCGTTCCTCCGCCACCACTCGCGCCAGCCGTTGCGGTCGTTGGCCCCAGTGCCGGGAACGAGGAGCGAGAGCGCCTCGAGCGTCCGATCCCGCACGAACTCACTCTTCTCCTGCAGCGGACCGTCGACGAGCGCGTCGACGAGTTCCCGGGTGGCGACCTTCGGCGCCGCAGCGGGGTCCATGCGCCGCAGCAATTCCACCGCGTAGGCGTGCATCCTTGCGTCCTTGTCCGCGAGCGCCTTCACGAGCGCGG
>JBEATZ010000176.1:0-3405 GCA_041161695.1 Planctomycetota bacterium
CTCGTGGACCGGGAGGGCACGATCCGCACCGCCCTGCGCGGCCGGCAGGTGGAGGCCACCCTGCGGGACCAGTTCGCAACCCTGCCCTGAGGCGCAACCCGCGCCCCCCGGTCCTGCTAGACTGCGGACCGCATGCGTCGGCTGTTGTCCCTGATCCTGTTGCTTCCCCTCGCCGCATGCGGCGCCGGGCTGGTGGCGGGACTCTCGAACAGCGGCAGCGACCCCTCGAATCCGCAGCCCGCGCCCACCCTCAGCATCCCCGACGCGCGCATTCCGCTGGTGCCCGCCCAGCAGACCGGGACGACGTTCCGCACCGTGGTCGTGGGCAACGCGCAGATCCAGCCCTCGGCGCTGCTGCAGGTGCAGGTGCGCGCACTCGGCATCGAGGTCGACCAGTCCTCGCCGGTGATCGTCTCGGGTCAGGGCGGGTCCACGGTGGTGGGGTTCGTGCTCCGCACCGAGCCCTTCGTGGCTGCGGCAGGCGATCCCACCATCGCGGACGTCCCCGGCCTGCTCGCCGTCAAGGTGAACGGCGTCGACATCGCCCCGCCGGCGGCCATCGTCCTCCTGCGCCAGCCCTCGGCTGCGCTCGTGCTCGAGCCGGGTGAGGATCGCCAGCTGCTGTCGCCGCTCGGCAGGTCGGTGGTGCGCCTGCAGGTGACCGGCCTGCGCAGCACGCGCGTCGAGGACCTCAAGATCCTGGTGGTGATGCCTGCGGTGGCCACGCCTTCGGTGCCCATCACGCGCCCGTGCCTCGACCTCGCGATCGAGCCCGGTCCCGCGGGAACCCAGGTCGTGCGCGGCGAGGCGCCCGCGAACGAGTTCCCCGGGCTCGCGCGCATCGTCGTCGAGGACGCGGTGGCCGGACGTTCCACCGTGGTGGAGGACGCGTACTACCGGCCCGACGTCGCCGTCGCGCTGCCGGCGCGCGGACCCACCACGGGCGGCAGCCTCGTCACGCTCATCGGCAGCGCACTGGTGCCGCTCGACTTCACCTCCGAGCCCGCGCGCCCGGACTTCGACAAGGTCGCACTGCGGCTGCGCAAGGGCGGCAGGGAGGTGCAGCTCGATCCCCGCGACCTGCGCACCGCGGAATCGGGACTCGACCGGCTCGTGTTCACCATGCCGTTCTCGCCGGACGGCAGGCCGGGTCAGGTCGACATCGTGCTCCGGGTCCAGCTCGGCACCGTCGAGGTCGACGTCACGGCTGCCGACGTGTTCCTGTTCGCCAACCCGCAGCCCGTGTTCGGTCCGCGCGGCGCCGTGCTCGACCGCGAGGTGCTGGCCGCCACCACCATCGGGCTGGAGGCCGTGTCGCAGGGCGGTGCGCCGGATCTCGCCCTGCTCTCGGAGCAGGGTGGCGCCGGTTCGCTGCAGCTCCTCGCCGCCGAGGAGAACGGCATGTTCATCCGCTTCGGCCCGCCCAGCGCAATCGGTGATCCACAGGCCGCTGCCGAGCGCGGCCCCGTGCAGATCTGTGCCGCGGACTTCGACGGCGACCTCGTCCCCGACCTGCGCGCCACCAACCAGGGCGCGGCGCTGGCGGTCGACCAGCTGGTCCTCGGCCAGCAGGCCCCGCTCGCGCCGCTCGGCAGCGTGCTCCGCACCGCTTCGCTCGGCGGCGCCGTGCAGTCGGTTCCCGCCGACTTCGTCCGCGACGGCATCCTCGACGTGCTGCTTGCGCCGGGCCCGTCGAGTCCCGCCCCGCAGCTGCCGCGCCTGCAGTTGTCGCGGCCCACGGCCCCGGGCGCGCCAGCCTTCGTCGACGGCGGCACGGTCCCCGTGCGCGCAGGGGCCGTCGACCACGTCTCCGTGGCCGACCTCGACGGCGACCAGTTCCTCGACGTGCTCGTGCTGCGGGCGGGTACGGCCCCACGGGTCGACATCGCCTACGGCACCGGGAGCGGGGCGTTCATCGCGGGCCCGCGCATCGACCTCGTGGTGCCAGACTTCACCCCCGATGTCGCCGCACTCGGCATCGGCGTTCATGCGTGCGGCAACCAGTTCCCGCGCTCGATCGCCGTCGTGGTCGGCGGCGTGCCGACGAGCTCGACCACGCCGAGCATCCTTGCGGTGCTCCGCCCGGGAGGCGCCCGCAGCTACCGCCAGCCCATCGCCACCGACGTCGTGTACGTGCAAGGCCTGCAGTTCCGCCACAGCCTGGCTGCCGACCTCGATGTCGACGGCGTCGTCGAACTCGCCGTGTCGATTGCCGGCGACACGGCTGCCGTGCCCCTCGGTTTGTTCGGCTGGAACGTCACCGCCCAGAACTTCCAGCCGATCTTCGACGGCATCGAGAGCGGCTCCGAACAACTGCTCTCCATCGGCGGCCTCTGGTTCGGGGTGGCCTTCCCCGCCGATCCCGTCGCAGGCCGCAGCGAGGTGCGCGCCGTGTTCGTGCTGCACGAGAGTGCCGTCGACGGCTTCCGCGAGCGGCGCATCTCGACGCTGCTCGTCGGTCCTGGTCCCAAGCTGCTCGCCCCCGACGCAGGCGGCCAGGTTCCCATCCCGGTTCGAAGCCTCGTGGGCGGCAGCTTCACGTCGCCGCGCGTGGGACTGCGCGGCGCCACGCTCGACCTGGCGCTCGGCGGCACGGGCGAGGTGAGGCTGCTGCGCAACGACGGGGCAGGCGGCTTCTTCGGCCCCGGCCCCGTGCTCGCCGAACCCGCGTTGTTGCCGGGGACGCTCACTGCGGTGCAGATCACGCCCGAGTACGCGGGCGTCGACGCACTCGCCTTCCTGCGCAGCGACGGGGCCCTGTCGATCTGGACCCAGGCGCCCGTGAACTCCCTCCGCACCAGCGCCGACCTGCGCGCCTTCGCGCCCGAACCGCTGCGCAGCGCCACGGTCGCGGCCACGAGCCGCATCCGCAACGCCGACCTCGATGGCGACGGCATCCGGGACCTCGTCGTGCTGGTGACCTTCGACCTGCAGGACCCCGGCGACGGCGATGCGCTGCTGCTCGTGCTGCGGGGCAAGGCCACCTACGCCACCAACGAGTTCCCCTTCCACCTCCCCTCGGCGGCCGCAGCCGTCGGGCGCACGCACGGTGGCGCCACCGACATCGCAGTCGCGGACTTCCGCGTGCAGCCCGACAGCAGCGTGCTCGAGGTTGCGGTTGCCGTGCCGGTGTCGGGTCCGGCGGGCGACGACAACCACGTGCGGTTCCACCGCCTCCAGCGCGGCATCGTGCCGTCGCTGGACGTGCTGGTGCGCAGCTCCACCTCGGCGGGACCGGCCGCGCTCGTCGCGGGCACCGGGCCCACGCGCCTCGGGGCCGGCGACTTCGACGGTGACGGCAGCGTCGACCTGCTCGTCGCGGCACAGGGTGACGCGACCCTCCGCCTCTTCCGCAACGACGGGTCGGGCGCAGCCGACCCCGGCGAGGTGGACATCGCCGCCTTC
>JBEATZ010000179.1:0-12803 GCA_041161695.1 Planctomycetota bacterium
GGTTCCCGGTGGTGATGGCCATCGTGCTGGGCTTCGCGTTCCAGCCCCGTCCGCCCGAGCCGGTGCCCGTGGCCGTGGTCGGCACCGATGGGGCCGTGCCGCTCGCTGCGGCGCTGCGCGCCAACCCCAGGCTCGACGTCGCGGTGCTGGCGGCGACCGAGGCCGATGCCGCGCTTGCGCGCGGTCGCATCAACCTGCTGCTGCAGGGATCGCCCGAGGCGCCGGTGCTGCGCTCGGATCCGGCGCGGCCCGAGTCCGAACTCGCCCGGTTGCTGGTGATGGGCACGCTGCGCGACCACCTGGAGGGAACCACGCGGATCGCGGCAAGCCTCGAGTCCGAGGACCGACCGGGCTCGCGCTACATCGACTTCCTGATCCCGGGACTGATCGGCCTCAACCTGCTCGGTGCAGGCATGTGGGGTGTGGGTTTCAACCTCGTGCAGATGCGGCACCAGCGGCTGCTGCGTCGCCTCCTCGTCACGCCCATGCGCAGGAGCGAGTTCCTCGGCGGGTTCCTCCTCGGGCGCCTCGTGCTCGTGCTGCCCGAGTCGCTCGCCATCCTGCTCTTCGGCGTGCTGGTGTTCGGCGTGCCCTTCCGCGGCGACGTGCTGGCCGTGGTCGGCATCGTGCTGGCCGGGGCCGTGGCCTTCACGGCGCTCGGCATGCTCATCGCCAGCCGTGCGCGCACCATCGAGGGCGCCGGCGGCCTGATGAACCTGTGCATGATCCCCATGTGGCTGCTGGGCGGCAGCTTCTTCAGCAACGAGCGGTTCAGCGGCTTCATGGCGTGGGCTGCCGACGCGCTGCCCCTCTCGTGGTGCAACGCGGGGTTGCGCGACTGCATGCTGGAACCGCGCGGCTGGGATGCGGCGCTCCAGCCGATCGGCCTGCTGCTCGCCTTCACCAGCGTGTGCTTCGCGCTCGCGCTCTGGCTGTTCCGCTGGAAGTGATCAGCCCTTGATGCATGCGATCGGCTCGAGGCGCGCCACGATGCGTGCGAGCCCCGCGGCCTGCGCCACGTTGCACACCGTGGTCACGTCCTTGTAGGCGCCCGGGGCCTCCTCGGCGATGCCCGCCGACGTGGGGCTGCGCACCTGGATGCCGCGGGAGGCCAGGTCCGCGAGCACCTCGGAGCCGGTCCAGGTCCTGCATGCCTCGTTGCGGCTCATCGCGCGGCCTGCACCATGGCATGCCGAGCCATATGACTTCTGCATGCCCGACTCGGTGCCGACCAGCACGTACGACGAGGTGCCCATCGAACCGCCGATGAACACCGGCTGGCCGGTGGTGCGCAGGTCGTGCGGCAGGTCGGGGTGACCCGGCCCGAACGCGCGCGTGGCGCCCTTGCGGTGCACGAAGAGGTTGCGCTCGACGCCATCGACCACGTGGCGCTCCTCCTTGCACGTGTTGTGCGAGACGTCGTAGAGCAGCGGCATGTGGATCTCGGGCCAGAAGCACGCGAACACGTGCCGGGCGATGGCCGTGAGGATCTGGCGGTTGGCGAGGGCGCAGTGGATCGCCGCGCGCATGGCGCCGAGGTACTCCTGACCGAGTCGGGAGTGGATCGGGGCGCATGCGAGTTCGCGGTCGGGCAGGTGGATGCCGTGTTCAGGTGCTGCGGCTGCCATGCGCTGCAGGAACTCGGTGCCGATCTGGTGCCCCATGCCACGGGATCCGCTGTGGATGGTGACCACCACCTCGCCGAGGCGCAGGCCGAACGCCTCCGCCGCGACCGCATCCTGGATCGAGGCCACGCGCTGCACCTCGAGGTAGTGGTTCCCGGAGCCGAGCGTGCCCATCTCCTCGCGCTGGCGCGCGCGCGCCTTGCGGGACACGAACTCCGGCCGTGCCCCGACGATGGTGCCGCGTTCTTCGATCCGGTCGAGGTCCTCGGGTGTCCCGTGGCCGCGCGCGACGGCCCACTGGGCGCCGCCCAGCAGCATCGCGTCCATCTCCCTGTCGTCGAGGTGGATCTCGCCGCGGCTCCCCACGCCCGCTGGCACCGCCGCGTAGAGCGCGTCGGCAAGGCGCGTCTGCACGGCCATCACCTCCTCGTGGCGCAGTCCCGTGAGCAGCGTGCGCACTCCGCAGGAGATGTCGAAGCCGACGCCGCCCGCGGAGATCACGCCGCCTTCATCCGCGTCGAATGCCGCCACGCCGCCGATGGGGAACCCATAGCCCCAGTGGGCATCGGGCATCGCCAGTGCCGCACCGACGATGCCGGGCAGGGTCGCGACGTTGCACAACTGGTCGTGGACCTTCTCGTCCATCTCGTCGAGCAGCTTCTGGTTGGCGAGGATGCGCGCGGGCACGTGCATGTCGCCCGCAGCGGGGATCTCCCACGTGAACCGGTCGATGCGCTGGATCATGGCGAGTTGCATGGTTCCCTCCCTCATACGTCGACGACGCACTGGGCGAGCCAGCCGCCGTTCATGGGTTCCACCTTCAGTTCCGTGAGCGTTGCACCCTTCGGCTCCACCTTCACCGCATGCCGCGTCCGGTCGACGGGTTCGCCCCAGCACACGGCCTGCAGTTGGTCCTGCGTTGCATGCACGCGGAAACGCGAGAAGAGCATCCCGTGCGTGGCCATCTCGGTGATCACCTCGTTGAGCCATGCGCACAGCAGCAGTTCGCGGTCCGGTGCATGGCACTCGACGGCGACGGCACGGGACGGCTCCACGGTCGCCGGGTCGCACACGACGGCGGTGAGCGCCACTGCAGCCTGCGCGAAGGCGTCCGACACCGAGGGCCCCATCCCGCGGACGCCGATGTCGGCGCCGTGGGGGAAGTGCTCGTGCCGGCCGGGCAGTTTCTTCGGCGGTTGCGGCGATCCCGTGACCATGGGCACGAAGCGCACGCCCAGCACGGTGCGACGGTGGGTGGCGCCTCCAGCATCCTTCTCGACCACCACGAGTTCCTGGTCCATGCCCCCTGTGCCGACCGGCGCGACGAGCCTGCCACCCGGGGCCAGTTGCTCGACCAGTGCTGCCGGCACGTCGGGCGCACAACAGGTGACGAGGATGGCATCGAAGGGGGCTGCATCGGGCCAGCCCAGGTTGCCGTCGCCGCAGCGCACCTCGGCATTGGCGACGCCGAGTTCGCGGAGCACGCGCGCGGCATGGGCCGCGAGTTCGGGGATCCGCTCGAGGGTCTTCACCTGCGCACCCAGCGCGGCGAGCACGGCTGCCTGGTACCCGGAGCCGGTGCCCACCTCGAGCGCTCGGCTGCCGGGCTTCGGGTCCGCGAGCGCGGTCATCAATGCGACGATGAAGGGCTGGCTGATGGTCTGGCCGCAGGCGATCGCGAGCGCAGAGTCCACGTAGGCCGCCTGCTGCTGTTCGAGCGGCACGAACCGCTCGCGTGGCACGCGTTCCATCGCCTGCCGCACGGTGGCTGGCAGTGCGGGGAGGCCCGTTGCCGGGGCGAGCAGCGCGAACTGGTGCTCGATCCCGCGCAGCATGTGCTCCCTGCGTGATCCATGGTCGATCATGCTGGGATTCTCGGCCAATGCCGGGATTCCCTCGATCGGCCCAAGGGCCCAGACTCCCAGCAACCAGTGGTGCGGACGAATGCCCGCACCGCGCAGCGATCAGGTGTCGCGCTCGTAGCCCTCGGAAGGGCCGGTCGTAGCGGCTTCGTCGCTTGCGTCGACCTCATCCTCGCCGTCCTGCCAGCTCGCCTTGCGCGCCACGGACTTGAGGATCAGCAGTGTCTCGTGGAACACGCCCTGCGTGGCCGCGGCCTGGCTGAACTCCTGCGGGTTGCGCGCCGACCACAGCATGCGCATGGTCATGCGCGACTCGTAGCTGCCCCATTCCTGCTGCGTCTCCGCCATCCAGAGGCAGTCCTGGAAGTTGCGGTGGATGCTGGAGGGATAGGGACTGTGGTTGAGCTTGCGGAACGGGATCACGCCGAGGCGGCCGACCGGGATGCGGAAGCGGCCGCGCAGGTTGTCGTGCAGCAGGGAGTTGGCGACCAGGAGGCGCATGCCCTGGAAGCCGGAGTAGAGGACCGAGAGGGCATCCTGCATGCCCGGCCCGAACACGTGCCGTCGCAGGCCGGGCAACTCGGAGGGAGCCGTCTCCTCCATGGTGCGCGCGGTGTCGCCATTGCCACCCGATGCATCGCACACGACGCCTCGCACCCAGAGGCGCAGGTCGTCGGGGCTGCGGGGTTCGAGGAACACGCGCCGGAACAGGCGCCTGCCGAGCGCGAGGGCGACCTCGGCATTGGGGCACCAGATGGCCGCACGATCGCCTTCGAGGTCGCCGCGCAGTTCCGCGGCTGCATCGAGTCCGCGCGCGGCATCGCACACGAGGTGGTGGAAGTGGTCGAAGACGCGTTCGACCAGGGCCGGCCCGCCGTGCCGCCAACGGTCGCGGCTGCCGAGCAGGTCGAGGAGCAACAAGGTGGTCATAAGGATTTCAGGAGAAGGAGCGGGAGCACGCCCCTTCTAGCAACTGTCGGAGATACTCCTACCGAGTCTCCGTGTCAGAGGATTGTCTGTCGAGCTGTCAGTTCTCCTAGTCTGCGGCGCGCGGCACGCGCAGCACGGGGTAGCGATCCGCCGTGCGTTGCTCGAGGAAGTTCCAGGTCGACAGCGAGTCCTCGCTCTCGGGTTCGAGCAGGGTGGCTGCGAGGCGCGCGAGCGGCTGCCTTGCCTCGATCCACAGGGTGCCTGCGGGGAGCTCGCACGCGCCCGGATCCTGCCATGCGCCCTGCAGCACCAGTTCGTGGTGGCCCTGGAACGGGCGCTTCGGCTTGCGCTTCGCGGTGACGGCGAAGGCAGCTGCCTGCACCGTGCGCGGTGCGTCCAGCACCGTGCAGCGGATGCCGTGGCGCCGCAGCACCTCGACCACTTCGGCCTCCGGGGCCGGCAGTGCCCATGCCGCAGGCAGCTCGATGGCGCGGGTCGCCCGGAACGCGCGCACCACGGGCATGGTCGTGGGTGCGTGTGCATCCTTCATCACGAGGCGCACGAGGTCGGTGCCCGGCACGGGAACCCGGTCCACCTCGCCCACGAGCACCTCCAGTTGCTCGGCAGGCGCAAACGTGGTTGCGAAGCCGAACGAGAGCGGCTTGGTGGCATCGGTGGCGAGTGCATCCGCGGCTGCGATGCCGTCCAGCACTGCCTTGGTGTTGCGAACCGCCCATGCCTGCACGGCCAGCACGAAGGTGCGTGTCGCCGCGATGCGCGTGGCGAAATCGGCGTAGCTGTAGGCCTCGCTCAGCACGCCGATGCGGTTGCGCAGCCCGAAGCCGTTGATGCAGTAGCGCGCGCGGTGGTCGTAGGTCCACCAGCCGCGCTTCCCCGCCGAGTCGGGGGCGCCGCCGCCGTCCCAGTCGCGCGTCTCGAAGTTGCCGTAGTCGAAGGTGCGGAAGGAGGGCTCGGAGGACTGCATGCCCGCGCGCACGTCTTCCAGGAGCCTGCGCGACAGGGCTGCGAGCCCGGGGTCCATGTTGGGGGAGAGGCAGGGGGCGTAGGTGAGGTGGTAGCCGTGGAAGCTGCCATTCGTCGTGTGCAGGTCCATGAACACGTGCGGGTCGATCGTGTTCATGAGCTCGAGCAGCGCGCGCGTCTCGGGGGCCCTCGCCTTGACGAAGTCGCGGTTGAGGTCGAGGCCCTGGCCGTTCGCGCGCTCGCCGACGCCCGCAACGGGACCGTTCTGCTCCGCGCGGTTCGCAACCTTCACGCGCTCGTTGCCGTCGGCGTTGTAGACGGGGACGAAGTGCACCTCGCATGCGCGCAGCAGGTCCTCGTGCATGCCCTGCGCGAACTCGCGCAACAGCGCCTGGACGGCTTCCTTGCCCTCGACCTCGCCTGCGTGGATGTTGGCGATCACCAGCATGCGCAGCGGCGCGGGCTGGTCCGCGAGGGCCGCGCGCACGACCAGGATGTCCCTGCCCTCGGTGGACCTGCCCGCAATCCTGCGCGTGAGGCGATCCGCGTGCGGGAGCTCGCCCAGCGCGTCGAGGAACTGCACGACTTCTGCATGGGTGGAGGTGCGTTCGTGGCCGGAGCGCTCGGGCACCGTGAGCGGTGCGGACTGTGCGCACGCGAGGCGGAGGCCCGCTGCCGTGAGGAGGGCGACGACGCGCAGGAAGTGCATCGCGGCACGTTACCGTCGCGACTGCTTCCTCGCTGCCACCGGCCCAAGAGCGCTGTGGTCCCTGCCGCCGCGCCCGGCTAGGCTGCGGGTCATGTCGCAGGCCCCCTTGCAGCAGCCGGGCATCGCCGGGCTGCACCACATCGGCATCGCCGTGACCTCCCTCGCGGAGGCGCTGCCCCGCTGGACCGACGGCTTCGGCCTCGTGCTCCACTCGGTCGAGGAAGTTCCCACCGAGCGGGTCAAGGTCGCCGTGCTGATGGCGGGCGAGACCCGGATCGAACTGCTGGAGCCCACCTCCCCGGACTCGCCCATCGCCAAGTTCATGGAGAAGCGCGGCCCGGGCGTCCATCACCTCGCGTTCCGCGTGGGGGACTGCCAGGTCCAGATCGACGCCCTCACGGCCCTCGGGGCGCCGCTGCTCGACAAGGCGCCGCGCAAGGGCGCCCATGACTGCAGGGTCGCCTTCCTGCACCCCAAGCACCTGCTCGGCGTCCTGGCCGAGCTCGTCCAGGATCCACACCATGAATGAACCCATGCGCAAGCTGGTCGAGATGCGGGAGAAGTCGCTGCTCGGCGGCGGCACCGAACGCATCGAGGCCCAGCACAAGAAGGGCAAGCTCACGGCGCGTGAGCGCATCGACCTGCTGGTGGACCCCGGCACCTTCGTCGAGATCGACCGGTTCGTCGTCCACCGTTGCCGCGACTTCGGCATGGACTCGGAGAAGAACCAGGTACTGGGCGACGGCGTGGTCACCGGCTCGGCCCGCATCGACGGCCGTCCGGTCTACCTGTTCAGCCAGGACTTCACCGTGTTCGGCGGCAGCCTGAGCGAGACCCACGCGGCCAAGATCGTCAAGGTGATGGACCTCGCCGTGAAGATGGGCGTGCCGATGATCGGCCTCAACGACTCCGGCGGCGCGCGCATCCAGGAGGGCGTGGTGTCGCTCGGCGGGTATGCCGACATCTTCCTGCGCAACACGCTCGCGAGCGGCGTGATCCCGCAGCTCAGCGCGATCATGGGTCCGTGCGCCGGCGGCGCCGTGTACTCGCCTGCCATCACCGACTTCATCTTCATGGTGGAGGGCACGAGCTTCATGCACATCACGGGACCGGACGTGGTGAAGACCGTGACCCACGAGGACACGACCAGCGAGGACCTGGGCGGCGCGCGCGTGCACGCCGAGGTCTCGGGCGTGGCCCACTTCACGGCGCCCGACGATGCCGCGTGCCTGATGCAGCTGCGCGAACTGCTGGGCTACGTGCCGCTCAACAACGCCGAGGACCCGCCCTTCCGGCCCACGGAAGACGATCCCAACCGGATGGACGAGTCGCTCGACACGATCGTGCCCGAGTCGTCCAACCAGCCCTACGACATGCGCGTGGTGGTGAAGAAGATCGTCGACGAAGGCCGCTTCCTCGAGGTGCAGGCGCGCTACGCCCGCAACATCATCACCGGCTTCGCTCGCCTCGGCGGCAGGTCGGTGGGCATCGTCGGCAACCAGCCTGCGCACCTCGCCGGCGTGCTCGACATCAAGGCCTCGATCAAGGCGGCGCGGTTCATCCGGTTCTGCGACTCCTTCAACATCCCGATCATCACGTTCGAGGACGTGCCCGGCTTCCTGCCCGGCAAGGACCAGGAGCACGACGGGATCATCACGCACGGCGCCAAGCTGCTGTACGCGTACTGCGAGGCCACGGTCCCCAAGATCACCGTGATCACGCGCAAGGCATACGGCGGCGCCTACGACGTGATGAACAGCAAGCACGTGCGCGCCGACCTCAACCTCGCCTGGCCCAGCGCCGAGATCGCGGTGATGGGAGCCGAGGGTGCGGCCAAGATCGTCTTCCGCAGGGAGATCCAGGCCGCCGCAGACCCGAAGGCCGAGGAGGCCCGCCTCGTTGCCGACTACAAGGCGAAGTTCAACAACCCGTACATGGCAGCCGAGCGCGGCTACGTGGACGACGTGATCGAGCCGCGGCGCACCCGCCCGATGCTCATCCAGGCGCTCGAGCTCTTCTCGGGCAAGCGCGACCGCAACCCGCCGCGCAAGCACGGCAACATCCCGCTCTGACCCGAGGAACCGCCACGTGACCAAGCGCAACATCCGCAGGATCCTCGTCGCCAACCGCGGCGAGATCGCCGTGCGCGTCATCCGCACCGCACAGGAGATGGGCATCGAGACGGTTGCCGTGTACTCGGAGGCGGACCGCAACGCCCTTCACGTGCGGCGCGCAACCCATGCCGTGTGCATCGGCGGCGCCAAGCCGTCGGAGAGTTACCTCGACATCGGCAAGATCATCGCGGCAGCGAAGGCGACCGGTGCCGATGCCATCCACCCCGGGTACGGCTTCCTGAGCGAGAACGAGGACTTCGCGCAGGCGTGCCTCGACGCCGACATCGAGTTCCTTGGTCCGCCGCCCGCGGCGATCCTCGCCATGGGCGACAAGGTCGAGGCGCGCAAGATCGCCATGAAGGCAGGCGTGCCGCTGGTGCCCGGCCTGCAGGAGGACGTGGACGAGCCGCGGCTCGCCGAGGCGGCGAAGCAGGTGGGCTACCCAGTCATGCTCAAGGCAGCTGCCGGCGGCGGCGGCAAGGGCATCCGCATCGTGCGCAGCGAGAAGGAACTGTTCGAGGCGTTCCGCATGGCGCGCGCCGAGGCCAAGGGCGCTTTCGGCGACGACCGCGTGTACCTCGAGAAGTTCGTGACCCGCCCGCGGCACGTCGAGATCCAGGTGCTGGCCGACAAGCACGGCAACGTCGTGTTCTACGGCGAGCGCGAGTGCTCGGTGCAGCGTCGCCACCAGAAGCTCGTCGAGGAGTCGCCTTGCGTTGCGCTCACCCCCGAGCTGCGCGCCGAGATGGGCAAGGCAGCCTGCGACCTCGCGCGCGCCGTGGGGTACGTGGGCGCAGGCACCGTCGAGTTCCTGTACTCCGAGGGGAGGTTCTACTTCCTGGAGATGAACACGAGGTTGCAGGTCGAACACCCGGTCACCGAGATGCGCTTCGGTGTCGACCTCGTGAAGGAACAGATCCGCATCGGCATGGGCGAGCAGCTCTCGCCGGTGGGCACGCCGCGCGGCCACGCCATCGAGGTGCGCATCAACGCCGAGGACCCGGCCAACTGGTTCCCGTCGCTCGGCACCATCACGCGGCTGCTCGTGCCCGGTGGCCCCGGCGTGCGCCTCGACGGCGCGATGTTCCGCGGCCTCGAGGTCACGCCTCACTACGACTCGATGCTGGCCAAGCTCATCGTGCATGGCGACGACCGCGAACATGCGATCGCCCGCATGGTGCGCGCGCTGCGCGAACTCCGCATCAGCGGCGTGGCGACCTCCGCGTCGGTGGCGCTGCACACCATCCAGGGTGTCGAGTTCCGCAGCGGCGACTACGACACCGGCATCCTCGAGCGCATCGACCGCAAGCCGACGGCCGAGCGCACCGACCTTGCGCTGCTGGCTGCTGCTGCAGCTCGTTTCGTGGTGGCAGAGCGCGCTGGTGCCGCTGCGGCTGCCGGCGTCCAGGCTGCAAGTGCCCCGATCACCCCGCGCTGGGGCATGGCAGGTCGCATGGAGCGGCTCGGGAGGACGATGTCATGAAGTACCACTGCAAGCTCGGCGACCGCGAGGTCGAGGTGTCCTTCGAGCGGCGCGGCGGCGCGCTGTTCGCGCGGTTCGGCACGACCGAGCACCGCATCGACCTGTCGCTGGTCGGCGACGGCGGCGCCTTCTCGATGCTGGTGGACGGGCACAGCTACGACGTGCTGGCGGACACCCAGCGCGGGCAGGTCACGCTGCAGATGCTCGGCGAACGTTACGTCGTCCAGGTCGAGGACGACCGCGAGCGTGCTGCTACCGCGGTGGCCGGCCACAAGGTGGGCGGCAAGCGCGAAGTGCGTGCGGCCATGCCGGGCATCGTCGTGGACGTGCGCGTGCAGGCCGGCGACACGGTCGAGGAGGGGCAGGTGCTCGTCGTGCTCGAGGCGATGAAGATGCAGAACCCGCTCGGTGCCGAGGGCCCCGGCAAGGTCGCCAAGGTGCACTGCAAGAAGGGCGACACCGTGGCTGCCGGCGCCCTGCTGGCGGAACTGGAATAGCGGCCACCTGATGGCGCTCCTCACGGCCCAGGACGTCTGCGTCACCCTCGGCGACCGCGAACTCCTCAAGGGGGTCTCGCTCGTCGTTGGGGAGGGCGAACGCATCGGCTTGCTGGGCCCCAATGGTTGCGGCAAGTCGACGTTCCTGCGCGTGCTCGCAGGCGAACTGGGCCCTGACAGCGGCCTCCGTACCGTGCGGCGCGACCTGAAGCTCGGCTGGCTGCCGCAGGAGCCGCAGGTCGACCCGAAGCACACCGTGCGCGAGGCCGTTGCCGCGGGCCTCGGCGAGCACGCCAAGGTGAGCGCTGCGCTCGACGAACTGCACCAGCAGCTTGCCGACCCGGCGCTTGTGCCCGCTCGCATGGAAGCGCTGCTGCGCAGGCAGGAGCAGTTGGAGGGCCGACTGGAGGAACTCGGCGGCCACGACCTCGGCCACCGCATCGAGGAGTACGTGGGCCACCTCGGGTTGCGCGACCCCGATGCCTCGTGCGCCAACCTGTCGGGCGGCGAGCGACGTCGCGTGGCGCTGGCGCGCCTGCTGCTGAGCGCACCCGACCTGCTGCTGCTCGACGAACCCACCAACCACCTCGATGCCGAGGTCATCTCCTGGCTCGAACAGTGGCTGCGGGACCACGAGACACCCTTCGTGCTCGTCACGCACGACCGGTACTTCCTCGACCGCCTCACCACGCGCATCGTCGAGTTCGACCGCGGCCAGCTGTTCAGCTATGACGGCAACTACGGCGACTACCTCGTCGCGCGCGCCGAGCGGCTGGACATCGAGCAGCGGGCCGAGAGCTCCCGCCAGAACACGCTGCGCCGCGAGTCCGAGTGGATGAAGCGCGGTCCGCCTGCGCGCACGACCAAGGCCAAGGCCAGGATCCACCGCTTCGAGGCACTCGTGGACGCGGCGCCCGACGAGATGGGGGCGGAGCTCGAGTTCCGCATCCCGGACGGTCCGCGCCTCGGCGACCGCGTCGTGCGCATCGTGGGGGCCTCGAAGTCGTGGGCGGGCAGACCCGTGCTCAGGCCCTTCGACCTCGAGATCGGTCCGCGCGACCGGCTCGGCATCGTGGGCCCCAACGGCGCCGGCAAGACCACCTTGCTGCGCATCTGCACCGGACAACAGGTGCCCGACACCGGCACCGTGCAGCTCGGCACCACGGTGCGCTTCGCCCAGATCGACCAGGGGCGCACGGCCCTCGATCCTGCCAAGACCGTCACGCAGGAGGTGAGCGGCGGCAACGACTACGTGTTCGTGGGCGGCCGCAACCAGCGGGTCGAGAGCTACCTCGACCAGTTCCTCTTCCCCGGCGCGACCAAGCACGCGGTCATCGGCACGCTGTCGGGCGGCGAGCGCAACCGTGTGCTGCTGGCCAAGCTGCTGCTGCAGGGCGGCAACGTGCTGGTGCTCGACGAGCCCACCAACGACCTCGACCTCGCCTCACTGCGTGCGCTGGAGGAGGCGTTGATCGCCTTCGAGGGAGCGGTGCTCGTGGTCAGCCACGACCGCTGGTTCCTCGACCGCGTGGCAACGCGCGTGGTCCACCTGAACGGCGACGGCATCGTGCGCGTGCACGAAGGCGACCTGAGCCTGCTGCTCGACCGCCTGGCTGCCGAGTCCGTGGCCGAACAGCAGCGCGCGGCCGCGGCGACGCAGAAGGAGAAACAGGCGGTGGCACGCGCTGCCGAGCCAGCTCCCAAGGCACGACGGCTCAGCAGCAGGGAGCAGCAGGAACTGCAGGCGCTGCCCGACCGCATCCAGCAGGCCGAGGCGGAGCTGGCGCGCGTGGACGCCGAGCTCGGTGATGCAGCCATCTACACGGCTGCGCGCCGCGCCGACTTCGACCGCCTCACGGCGCGCAGGACGGCCCTGCCCGGGGAGATCGCACAGCTCTACTCCCGCTGGGAGGAACTGGAGTCGCGTAGCGAGGGGAGCTGATCCCTCAGCAGCTCACTGCGCCGCCGGCAGCGGGGTGACCAGCTGGAGCTTCTTCGCCTTGGGCTCGAAGCGGTGGATGCGGCCGCTCCAGTCGCCCGCGTGCACGACGTCGTCGCTCGCGCCGAAGGCGATGCTGTAGAGCCACTCGTCCACCGCAGGCGAGGTGGACAGCGGCTTGCCAGCCCGGTCGAAGGTGCGGATCCGGCCGTCTGCGCCGCAGCTCGCCACGGTGTCGCCGGGACCGAACGCGACGGCGAACGCCTCGCCCGTGTGCGCCTGCTGGCGCCAGCGTTCCTTGCCCTCGGCCACGTCCCACACCCGAACCGTCCCGTCGGCGCCAGCGGATGCCAGCTGCTTGCCGCTGCGGTGGAACGAGATCGCGTGGACGGCGCCCTTGTGGCCTGCAAGCGTCTGGCCGAGCCTGCCGCCCTTCACCTCCCAGACCAACACTGCGCCACTGCGGTCTGCTGCCGCCACGAGCGTGCCGTCGGGGCTCACGTCGATCGACAGCACGAAGTCGTCGTGCTTGCCAGTGAAGAGCTCGCTCCCGTCCGTGGTGCGGTGGACGCGGCACTGCTTGCCGGCGCCGCCCAACGCGACGATGGCTGCGCCCGGGTGGACGGCGGCGGCCAGCAACGCATCGCGCTCTGCCTGCAG
>JBEATZ010000207.1:0-10159 GCA_041161695.1 Planctomycetota bacterium
TCGCGGCATCGCGGCACTCGGCGGCCGCACGGTGCTGCTGGCACGCGATGCCGCGAAGCTGGCGGCGCTGGGCGCCGAACTGGGTGCGCCCACGGTCGAACTGTCCGGCGCGGCTCCCGGCACGGTGGCGCAGGCGCTCGCCGCGGCTGGCGCAGCGCACGGGCCGTTAGGCGGCATCGCCAACTGCATCGGTTCGCTGCTGCTCAAGCCCGCGAGCCGCACCACGGCGGAGGAGTGGGCCTCGGTGCTGGAGACCAACCTCGGCAGTGCGTTCGGCGTGGCCATGGCCCTCCCCTCGGTGCTGCCCGAGGGCGGCAGCATTGTCTTCGTCAGTTCGGTCGCCGCGACGACGGGCATGCCCAACCACGAGGCGATCGCAGCCGCCAAGGCGGGCGTCGAGGGTCTGTGCCGCAGCATCGCCGCCGGCCAGGTGCGCCGCGGCATCCGCTGCAACTGCGTCGCGCCTGCGCTCGTGCGCACGCCCATGACCGAGCCCATGCTGGCGCGCGCGGGCATGGAGGATGCGGTGCGCAAGCAGAACCCCATGCAGCACGTGGGAACGGTCGACGACCTCGCGAGCGCCATCTGCTGGCTGCTCGATCCTGCGCAGCGCTGGGTGACCGGTCAGGTGATCGGCATCGACGGCGGGCTCGGCGTGCTGCGCACGCCGACTGCCTGACGCACGCGCGAGCACGCTGGACATCGTCGTGCGGTTCGGGTCCGCTCTGCCCCGCACCATGACCGAGACCTTCCTCGACCGCGACTTCAAGGCCTACGAGAAGCACCGCCAGGACGACCCCGAGTACAACGCCCTGCGGCTGAGCGTGCGGCGCAAGCTCAAGGCCATCGTCGACGCCACGCTCAAGGCAGCGAAGGAACAGGGGCAGGAGTTCAGTTCGCAGGCGGGCCTGCACCACCCGTACGTGTTCAACGCATACCGGGTGCGCGAGCAGCGCGCGTACCTCTGCCGCAGCCCCAAGGAGCGCAAGAAGCTCGCATCGTTCTTCGGCGAGGCGCTCGGCAAGGACGCGGAGACGCACTACATCCAGACCGTCCTGGAGCTGTGCCTCGACGACATGGTGGTGGAGGCGGCACTGCGCATCCATCCACAGGCATGGTGGGACGGCGAGAACCTGCGCAAGAAGGTGCAGGACCCGCAGCGCATGGCCGAGTTCTGCGCGCTGCTCAAGGCGCTGCCGGCCGGCTTCCAGGTGAAGCTGCACGACTGGAAGAAGGTCTACTGGGCCTCGCAGGCCACGCCGCACGAGATGAAGGAACTGTTCGGCAGCTACACGCCCGGCAACCACTGGCTGCACGTGGTGCGCGACCTGCCGCGCGAGGATGCGGTGGGCATGGGCGAGGGCGCGGCACAGTGGGCCAGCACCTCCCTGTTGAGCCTCATCCCGCTCTACCGCTTCATCCTCTGGTCGCCGGACTGACGCGCGTCGGCGACGGCGCACTCACTGGGCGGGGTACTTCTCCTTCGCCCATTCCGCCCACTTCTCGTCGAACTGCAGCACGCTGATGCCGTAGGCCGCCTGCAGCGCATCGCGCGTGGCGCCCACGAGGTCGCTCTGGTCCGGCACCCACTGGGCGTCGACGCGGCCCTTCACCGCGAAGAGGAACTTGCTCCACTTGGCGTGGTCCTGCGCCAGCAGGAAGTCGATGCGCGACCACACGGCCACGTGGTCCTCGAAGGTGAGCTTGCCGAAGTCGCGCCAGGTGTAGGCCTCGGGGAACGGCGCGCACTTGCCGGGCGCGGTGGCGAGCCGCCGCGCAATGGGCTCCCACTTCCAGGTCGTCTTCATGTCGGCAGGGGAACCCTCGTTCTGGTCGAACGAGTTCCACTTGGGGTCGACGCGCCGCTCGAACCAGTGGCCGAGTCCCTCGCGGATCCAGACCGGCAGGTCGTAGCTGTAGTGTCGGAAGCCGTCGAGGAGGTTCTGGCCGACGTTGAAGGCCACCGTGCAGTGCATGGCCGTGTCGTGTTTGAGGCGGCCTTCCTCGGACTCGGCCGAGACGGCGAACAGCAGCGAGCCGACGTCCTTGCAGTGCCAGCGCTGGCCGTACTTGGAGTCGCGCCCGATGAAGTGCTTGAGGTAGTCGCGGTAGGTGCCCTCCTTCTCCACCAGCAGCACGAGGAACTTGTCCTTCATGCCGAGGTAGGGGCCCTGGCCCATGTACCGCGCGCCGGGCTGGATCACGACCTTCGAGGGATCGGGCGGGAACTCCTCGGGCTTCACGCCCGCCATCGCGCAGAACTCGTCGAAGAGGTTCTCGAGGCGCTGCGCGTAGAGGTGCATGCGCAGCCACGGCTCCAGCGTGCGCGTCTTCGGGTTGACGCCCGGCACGACCTTCGCGAGTTCCTCCAGTTCGGTGCGGATCTTGCCCTTGGTCTCCGGGTCCATGGGCACGACCCAGGCCGGCAGGTCCATGCCGATGCGGAAGTGCTTCGTCTCCGCCCAGATCAGCCGCGCGTAGTGGAGGTGCTTGTCGACCTCCGTGTTCTGCACCGAGGCTGGGCCGAGGTTGCCGAAGGGAAACGGCCCGAACGACACGTAGCCGGCCTTCTCCATCGCCTTCGGGTCGTTCTTGGTGAACGGGTCGATGCGCCACTTGGGCAGCTTCTCGTCCTGTGCCGGTGCGCCTGCGGCAAGCGCGCCGAGGGCCACGGCGCAGACGACGCACGCGGCGCCGCGCAACGACCTGCGGATCCAGTTCTTCACAGCTTCGCCTTCCATGCCTTGGCCATGTTGATGCCGTCGAACACCGAGAGGTTCTCGAGCGCCTGCTCGCCGTTCATGCAGCGCAACGCGTTGACCGTCTCCTTGACCACCGTGCGGTCCTCGTTGTCGAGGTAGGCCTTGAGCGAGCCGCTCTGGTCCTTCGCGCCGAGGTAACGCATGAGCCGCAGGCCGGCGGCGCGGTCCACGGGCGATGCCTTGGCCATCAGTTCGATGAGCCAGCTGCCCGGTTCGGCGCCGCGGGCAAGGGGCAGCACCTCCTCGGTGTCCTTCTTCATGCCGTTCCAGTCGCTGCGCGAGCGTGCGACGAGGGCATCGAGGCCCTCGCGCCTGCCGAGCGCGACGAGGCCCAGGGCGGCCTGGAAGGCAACCTCGGAATCGTTGTCCTTCGTCGCCGCCTGCAGGACCGGGAGCATGTCGGCGTCGCGGAACCGGCACAGCCGGTACAGCACGTAGCGACGCACCTCGGTCACCTTGTGCTTCGCCATGCGCGCGAGCAGCGCAGCGTGTTGCGGGCCGAGGATGCGGTCGAGAACGCCGAACACCTGAACATTGGTGTTGTCCGCGAGGTTGGTCACCTTCTGGAACAGCAGCGGCGCCACGGCATCGCCGATGGCCACGAGGCCGTCGGCAGCGCCTGCGTGCAGCGAGGGATCCTTGCGGAACTGGGCCAGCATCGCGTTCGCACGGTCGGCATCCGTGGACTTCAGGGCGGGCCACTTGTCGAGCTTGGCGGGGGCCTGCGCAGCTGCCGGCGTGCCCGGCTGCGGTGCGGGCTGCTCGGCGGGGGACTGGGCGCCGAGGAACGCTGCGAGGGCGAGGGCAGGGGAGAACAGCAGCCTCTTGGTCATGGGAGCTGGAGCCAGACGGGCATGGCGTTGCGGTAGTCGGGGTGGACGTAGCTCGCCTTGTTCGCGAGCGCAGCCTGCTGCTCGTCGAGCCACTTGCGGAAGGTGGGGTGGTCGTGCGTCTGGAAGGGCACCTGCACGGCGTCCACGAGGTCGTCGCCCACCACGCCGCCCTCGCGCAGGTCGAGGGCGCCGCACAGCATGTAGCCCTGCGGCAGTTCGATCGGGTCGCTCACGCTGCCGAGCCTCGCCCGGTCCAGGAGGAACATGGCGACGGGCACCTCGACCACCTGGAGGCCGACCTCGCCGCGACGGTGGTGGAGTCCCTCGGCCTTGCGCGCGAGTTCGAGTGCGTTGCCGCACACCGACTGCATGGCGCGCGCCTTCTGCAGCTGGTCCGCGCGCAGTTCGGGGAATGCGCGCTGGGCGAGCCGCAGCGGAACCAGGTGGTCTTCGAGCACCTTGCGCAGCTTGGTGCGCAAGCTCCACTGCGGGTAGATGGCGTCGTAGAAGGCGACGAAGCCCGAGGCCTCGCCCCAGCGGAACTCGATGCCGTCGAGGGTGAGCAGGATCGTGTCGGCCGTGAGCTGCGCCTGCGTCAGCGGCGCGGTGTCCGTGGTGCCGCCCTCGCGCGAGCAACCTGCCAGCGCGAGCAGGATCGCGGCTGCGGCCTTGGTGGCAACGGTGCGCTTGGGGTCAGGGCGTGTCATGGCGGCTCACGAAGTCGGCGACGGGACCGTTGAGGAACCGGTACGTCGCGTACAGCTGGTCGGCGAGGCCGGGCAGATGTTCCGCTGCCGTGGCCGTCGGGAACACCCCCTGCACCTCGATCCAGACCGAGCGCGGATCCTGGGGCCAGGTCTCGATGCGCACGTGGTACATCTCGCGGCCCGGCTCGCGCGGCGGGAACGCCAGCCGGATGCCGAGCGAGAGCGGGCTGCTTTCGAATGCCGACCATGCCTCGCTGCCGCCGGCGAGCAGCCTGCGGCTCACGAACTCACGGCCGTCGCGATGGTGCTTCGGTGCGATCAGCGCCCGCACCACGAACTGCTGCGCGGCCGAGGCGGGGACCGCGAGCTGCTGGAAGGCGAGGCTCGCCACGTTCACGGTGCGAGCCGCGAAGTCCTCGACGCTGATGCCCCGCAGTTCCTCGCGGAGCACGATCCGGTCCGGCAGGAACGTGGCCGCGCTCACCTGTCCGGGTTGGCCGGGCAGGTTGACGAGGTGGATGCCGTCGTGGGCGACCTGGAAGTTCTGGTAGCCGACCGCGGGCTGGCGGTAGAGGGCGTTGTGGATCCCCTGGACGAGGTCCGCCCTCAATGCCGTGGGCGGGAACAGGATCTCGGCCTGGAAGGCGATCGTCCGGGATTCGTAGCTCATCGTCGGCACCATGCTATGGGGCCGGCTGGAGCCGGGCGAGCGACCTGGGACCGGCCGGACCGCGATTTGGCCCAAGTTGCACGGGAGCTTCTGCCGCTATACCTCGTCTGGATCCGTCTCCGCGGTAGACTCTGCCGCGCAAAACCAGCTGCCGACAGTCCCATGCAACGAAACGTCGTGTTCTCGGTCGTCCTCGCCCTGACTGCGGGTTCTGTCCTTCTCGCGGGAAGCCCGTTCCAGAACCCCCAGGAGGTCGCTGCCAAGGAGAAGGCCGCCCAGGCGGACGTCGTCAGGCTCCAGGGCCAGGTCCTCGCCGAGCGCGCCAAGCTGCTCGAGAACATCAAGGTCAACGGCAAGGCCCTCGACCCCCGCGCCGTGATGCGCGAGTGCGTGTACCTGACCGGCGGCAAGCTGGTCGAGTCGCGGGTCGCCGACTTCTTCATCATCGAGGAGATGGAGAAGCAGATCCAGGCGGGTCGCGACCCGGCCGAGTTCGCCGTCTCCGACGAGGACGTCGAGGGCGAACTGGCCACGATGCGCACCGACTTCGAGGTGAAGAACCCCGGCGTCGACTTCTGGGAGGTCGTGCGTTCGCAGTACGGGCTCACCCAGGAGACGTTCCTGCAGCAGCGCAAGCAGGCGATCCGCTTCGACAAGGTCTTCTTCCCCGGCAAACCCAACAACTGGCCGCTGATCACCAAGGAGGCGATCATGGCCAACGCGCAGGGTGAGAACGGCCAGCGCTTCATCGAGGAACTGGAGAAGGCCGTCCAGGGCAAGGACGAGAAGGGCAACCCGAAGAAGCTGCCCGAGTTCTGGGTCAACATGATGCGGCAGTTCGTGCAGAAGGGCCTGCGCAACTGGTCGGACATCAAGTACGCCTCCCACGGCATCCCGGCGGAGATCGTGCTGTCGGTGAACGGCCGCGAGTGGCCCACCGTCGAGGCCTTCGACTACATCAAGAACGGCCTGTACGTGCAGGACCTCGAGCGCGCCATGCAGGAAGTGGTGATGCGCGAGGCTCTCCAGCAGGAACTCGCAGCCAAGGGCGCCGGCATCGGCGACGAGGAGTTCGCGCGGCGCTACGAGGAGTACCGCCAGCCCTACGACTCGACCCCGTTCTCGGTCGAGGTCATCGCCACGCGCTTCAAGGGCTACCCGTGCCTCGAGGCGTTCCGCGCCCGCTGGCGCCTGATCACGTCCTACGCGGACATGATCAAGGACGAGATCAACGACGCCAACCTGCAGGCGCACGCCGACAAGTACGCCGGCTTCTTCGCCGACGGCCAGGTGAGCGTCGACCTGATCCCCTTCGTGGCCCGCGACATCCGCACCGGCGCCTGGGTCCCGGACGGCATGGCCGAGGCCAGGAAGCGCTGTGAGGCGGTGTTCGCCGCGCTGGAGAAGAAGGAGATGACCTTCGACGAGGCGCTGGACAAGAAGGGCGAGTTCTTCGCCAACGACGAGTCCCGCGGCCGCCTCGGCTTCAAGCCCCTCAACCAGCTCAAGCAGCAGTTCCGCGAGAGCGAGTTCACCCAGCTGCTCGACGGCTTCTCGGTGTCGATGTACCTGTTCTTCGACGCAGAGGTCGGCAAGACGCTCGGCCCGATCCCCGGCCCCGACGGCTGGTACATCGCGCGGGTCAACGCGCGCACCCCGGCCCGCAAGGGCGTCGACGTGAAGAACGAGCGCGAGCGCGAACTGGTGCGCGAGGACTACGTCAACCACCGCTTCATGACCTGGGCCGGCGAGGTGATCGCCAAGGCCAAGGTCGAGTGAGACCGGCCGGTCCGCTAGCATCGGGGGCGTGAGCGAGCCCTCGACCCCGCGCGTCTCCGTAGGAACGCTGCTGCGCCGCATCTGGCAGGCCATCTGTGCCCACAAGGCACTGGTGGCCGCTTTCGTCCTGCTGGGCGTGTTCGAGACCGCCTTCAGCAAGCTGCCCATGGTGCTGATCAAGCCGCTGGGCAGCGTGATGACGCGCCCCGGCGAGGCGCCGCAGCCCGTGGGGCCCGAGGCCGAGTGGGGCGACCGCTTCAACGCATGGTTCCAGGGCGCTTGCAACGACCTGGCTGCGGCGCTCGGCATCGGGTTCACCGGCGAGCACGCCATGGAGATGAACACGGTGCTCGGCTGCGCCATCGTGGCCGTGATCTGCGGCATCGCCGGCGCGATCTGCATCTACTTCCTGCAGATCGTGTCGCGCTACTTCGCGATCAAGATGGTGGCGGACCTGCGCGTGGAGATGGCGCGCCACATCCTCAACCTGCCGCTGCGCTTCTTCGGCAGCAGGCGCATGGGTGACCTGATCAGCAAGGTCACCAACGATGCCGGCGCCCTGCAGCGTTCGTTCGAGCTGGTGTGCGACAACATTGTCGTCGACCCGCTCATGATCCTCGGCAACGTCGCCATCCTCGCGTGGTTCGTGCCCGAGGCTCTCTACGTGATGGCGGTGATGATCCCGTTCTTCGCGATCCCCATCTGGCGTCAGGGCAAGCGCGTGCGGCGCCGCAGCCAGAAGAGCCTCGAGGCGATGGGCGATGCGATGGAGTCGATGAACCAGATCCTCTCGGGCATCCGCACCGTGAAGGCCTTCCAGCTCGAAGGCCAGCGCCAGCGCGAGTACGAGGAGAACAACCGCACGTTCCTGAAGCGCACCGTGCAGATGCTGCGCGCCAAGGCCACGGCGATGGCCCAGACGTTCGTCGCCTACCAGGTGGCCTTCGCGGTGCTGCTGCTCCTGCTCGGCTGGGTGGTGCTGGTGGAGGGCAAGCTGAAGTTCGAGGACGTCGCGCTGGTGATCGCGCCGCTCACCACCACGTACCAGCACGTGAAGCGCCTCACGCGCTCGATCTCCACGCTGCAGGAGTCGACGGGCGCGATGGACGGCATCGAGACGATCCTCGGCGCGCCGATCGACGACGCGCTGCGCGGTGGACGCATGCTGGGCGAGGTGCGCGGCGAGGTCGAACTGCGCGACGTGTGGTTCCGCTACGGCGAGGAACCGGTGCTGCGCGGCCTCGACCTCGTGGTCCCCGCCGGCACCACGGTGGCGCTCGTGGGCCCTTCGGGCGGCGGCAAGTCGACCACCCTCGACATCATCATGCGGTTCCACGACCCGGAGCAGGGCGCCGTGCTCGTCGACGGCATCGACCTGCGCGAGGTCAACCTCGCCGACTACCGCAGGCACACGGCCGTGGTGAGCCAGCAGCCATTCCTCTTCAACGACACGATCCGGGCCAACATCGCCTGCGGCAAGCCCGGCTGCACGCAGGACGAGATCGAGGCCGCCGCGCGCGCAGCCAACATCCACGACTTCATCGTCTCGCAGCCGCTCGGCTACGACACGCTCGCGGGGGAACGCGGCTGCAACCTCTCGGGCGGCCAGATGCAGCGCATCACGATCGCGCGCGCCATCGTCCGCAACCCGGCGATCCTGTTCCTCGACGAGGCCACCTCGGCGCTCGACTCGGAGAACGAGGAACTCGTGCAACGCGCGCTCGACAACCTGCGCAAGGGCCGCACCTCGTTCGTCATCGCCCATCGCCTCTCGACCATCGTGTCGGCCGACATGATCGTCGTGCTCGACCAGGGGCGCGTCGTCGAGACGGGCACGCATGCCGAACTGCTCGCCCGGGGCGGCGCCTACAAGCGCATGCACGAACTGCAGTCGAACTGACCGAGGGCTCAGCCCAGCAGCGCCACCACGGTGGCGCGCAGCGCGAGGCGCTGGCCGATCGCATCGAGGCCCTCGGCGGTCTTGCCCTTGAGGTTGACGCGGTCGACGGGCAGGTCGAAGAGACGGGCGAGGTTGGCGCGGATCGCCTGGCGGTGGGGGCGCAGTTTGGGCACCTCGGTCTCGACCACCACGTCGAGCGAGAGCACGCGCAGACCCTGCTGGCGCACGAGTTCCATCGCCTTCGTGCAGAAGTGGGACGAGTCGCGGCCGCGGTTGGCCGGGTCGGTTTCGGGGAAGAGCGTGCCCAGGTCGTCGAGGCCTGCAGCGCCCAGGATCGCGTCGGTGGCGGCGTGGAGCACGGCATCGCCGTCGCTCACGGCATCGAGGCCCACGGGCGAGTCGATGCGGATCCCGCCGAGGATGCACGGCCTGCCCGCGGCGAGGCGGTGCACGTCGATGCCGAGGCCGATGCGGGGGTGGGAGTTCATGGTGCGTCTCCTGATGCCAGCAGCGCGGCCGCGACCAGCAGGTCGTCGCTGCGGGTGATCTTGAGGTTGCGGGTCGATCCCTCCACCACGGCCACGGGGCAGCCCACGTGCTCCGCGAGCGAGACGTCGTCCGTGCCTTCGAAGCCGTCCCGGCGCGCCTGTGCCAGCGCCCGTTCCAGCACGTCGCGGCGCAGCACCTGGGGCGTCTGGGCGAGCCACGTCGAGGCGCGATCGATGCCGCCCATGACCCTGTGGGTTGCTGCGTCGACGCGCTTGAGGGTGTCGATGGCGGGGATCGCCAGCAGGGCGGCACCGCACTCTGCGGCCCTGGCCATCGCCGCCTGCGTCGCGGCAACCGGGAACAACGGGCGCGCCGCGTCGTGCACCAACACGAGTTCGCAGTCGGCGCCGGCTGCCGCGAGTCCGCGCATCATCGATTCCTGCCGCGTCGCGCCGCCGTCCGCCACCACCACGTTGCCGAGGGCCAGCAACCCTGCCAGCAGCGGTGCGAGGTGGGTGGGTCGGTCGGTGGGGTGCACGAGCACGACCATGCAGTTGCCGGGGTTGCGCAGGTCCACGGTCCGTGCCAGCCGCTGGGCGGACCGGAGCAGGATCGGCACCCCGTCGAGCGGCACGTAGGCCTTGGGGACCTCGCCGCCGAAGCGGCTGCCCCTTCCTGCTGCCAGCAAGAGGATGGCGACCTTCACGGCGCGGCACCTTACACTCGTGCCCCGTGGCGGCAGTGCGGATTCTGGGCGTGGACCCCGGCACCATGGTGGCCGGTTTCGGCTGCTTGGAACTCGTCGATGCCTCGGGTGCTGCGCGCGAACTGCCGATTGCGCTGCGTGCCGCCAACACCCTGATGATCGCCGGGCGCAGCGACCTGCGCGTGGTGGAGGCAGGCGTGATGCGGCTCGGTCGCCGCGGCGACACGGTGGCCGAGCGCCTCGGTGAACTCGCCGTCGCCTTCGCCGCGCTGCTCGACCGGCTGCAGCCCCGCGAGGTCGCGTTGGAAGAGGC
>JBEATZ010000242.1:0-4211 GCA_041161695.1 Planctomycetota bacterium
CCACGAAGGGCTGCTACACGGGGCAGGAGATCGTCGCCCGCATCCACACCTACGGCCACGTGAACCGCAGGCTCGTGCTGCTGCACGTGCATGCCACGGCGCCGGTTGCCCAGCCCACCAACCTGCTGGAGGCGGAGGACGGCATCGCCGTCGGGCGGATCCTGCATGCGATCCACTCGCCGCAGCACGGCCTGCAGGTCGGGCTCGGCTACCTGCCCAAGGACTTCTGGGCGACAGGCACGATGCTGCGGCTCGGGACGCCCGACGGACCGCAGGTCGAGGTCGCTGGCTTCGGCGAGCCCGACTGACCCGCCGAAGGGTGCGCTGCACGCACCCTCGGACTCAGAGCCGCGGCGCCTTGGGTGCGTGCGCCATCACGACGAACGCAGGACCGCCCGCAGTGAGCGTCACCGTGGCGCCGTGCACGATGCACGCCCCGCGGTTCGCCAACTGCGCATGCTGCGTGCCCACGGCGACGGTCAGCGGCATCGTCGACTCGACGAACAGCATGAGCTCCTCGTCGGGGCGCAGCGGCAATTCGAGCCGCGCCGCGGTGGGGAAGTGGAGTTCGCCGAGCGTGAACGCGCTGGTCTTGTAGTCGGCGGGGAACACGCGTTCCTCGACGACGCTGCCGTGCTCGATGCGCTCGATCCGGCGCGGTGCGATGAGCTCGGGCGACGACGGGAACGACTCGGCGTTGCGCCACTCGCCCGTGTTGGGGTCGTAGGCCTTGTTGGCCCCTGCCATCTGCAGCAGCGGCTTGTGGCTCAGCGCCGCCTTGCCCTCCACCCTGCGCAGGTCGGGCAGCTGCCTGCAGCCCACGACCAGCATGCTGCCTGCCTTGGTGGCGCCGGCAAACGGCGTCCGCGGCGGCACGAACACGGCAATGGGCTTGGCACCGAGCGGCACGGTGCGCGCACCGCGCCCGCCCCAGGTGGTGGCGCCTGCCTGCAGGTCGAAGGTGCCGTGCAGGATCAGCAGGCCTGCTTCCTCGTCAGCGGTCTCGCTCCGCACCGCGCCATCCGCGGCCTCGTGCAGTTCGAGCCGGGTGAACCAGTGCGCCCCCGCGAGGGCGAAGCGGGTGATGCCGCCCGTGGCGGACGACGAAAGGACCTGGAGGCTCATCGGGGCTGCTTGTTGGGCTCGGTGCCGGTGATTTCCAACTTCGCCGTCTCGAAGATCGTGCGCGTGAGGTCGTCGATGCGCTGCTCGCGCAACCGCGCCATCACGACCGCGTCACTGGGCACGGGCTCGATCGCCAGCACCTTCACGAGGTGGACGCCCTCGGCCGCGCGGATGGGCTGGCTGAGTTCGCCTTCCTCCATGCCAAAGGCGGCTGCGAGGACCTCCTCGGGCAGGCCCGGCTGGCGGCGGAAGCACAGGCCTCGGTCGCCGCCGCGCACCTTGCCGCCCGTGTCCTCGGTCTCGATGCGGGCCACGGTGTCGAACTCCTCGCCGTCGACGACGCGCTTGCGCGCCTTCTCCAGCTGGGCGGTCGCGGCCGCGAAGTCCTTGGTGATGAGCGCATTCGGCTCCTCCAGCGCGCGCACGAAGATGGTGGCGAGGTGCCGACGGGGGCCTGCCTGTTCCAGCAGTGCCGTGCGGTTGGCAGCGAGTTCGGCCGTGAGCTTGTCGTCGGGATGCAGCTTCTCGACGAGCTTGCGCTGCAACACCTGCCCGCGGAACACGCGCGACTGCACGAGCAACTGCGGGGACGAGCCCTGCGACTTGAGCAACTGGTCGAAACCGAGCCCGCCGAAGCGCGGATCGCCCTCGGCCTCCCGCCGCTTGCGGTCGAGTTCCCGCTCGAGGTCTTCCTTGCTCACCTCGATGCCCTGCGTGCGGGCCATGTGCTCCAGCGTCGACAGCAGCACCACCTGGCGGGTGAACTTCTCGCGCTCCTCGTTGTTGCTCGTCCGCAACAGGAGCCGACCCAGCTCGACCATGGGGATCTCCCTGCCGTCGATGCTGGCGACCGCGCCAATCGGGAGCTGCTCCGGGTCGTCGACCACCGTGTGCCGGTCGCGTGCCTCCTTCAGCCAGAGCCGCAACAGGTCCGGCGACACGCCCTCGGTCGGGCGCAGGTCCAGTTCGGTGCGCACGAGGCGTTCGTGCGCCAGCTGGTTCGCGAAGTCCTTCATCAGCTCCGCGTGGGGGGTGTTGCGCACCACGGGCAGGTTCTCGGGCTTGCGGCCGGCGGCGCGGATCTGTTCCTGCATCGCCTTCCACCATCCCTCCACCTCCTCAGGGGATGGCATGACCTTCTTCTCCTCGGCCTCCATGCGCACCAGCGCGCTGTTCACGAGGTGCTCGGCCCCCTGCTTGCCCTGGTCGCGACGGCGCTGGTGGAACGCCATCTCGAGGGCCACGTCGTCGCGGCTCACCACCGCGGGCTTGCCGTCCAGCACGAAGCGCGCGAGGACCTCGCCCGGTTCCTGGGGCATGGCCGTGAGGAGCGGGACCAGCAACAAGCATGCGTGCATCGCGCCAACGATGCCGCCGCGGCGATCCCGAGTCCACCGGAGCGTGCGCCCCGGGGGCGCTCAGGCCGACTGGCTGGCCTGGGAACGCTCGGTACCGACGCTGAAGGCGTAGTCGCCGTTGCGCACGCGCACGTTGACCCTGGAGCCATCGCCCAGGTCGTGGTCGAGGATCAGCTCGGTGATGGGAGCCTCGATCCGGCGCTTCAGCAGGCGGCGCAGCTCACGGGCCCCGAACTCCTCGCTGAAGCCCTGCTTG
Source organism: Planctomycetota bacterium (assembly GCA_041161695.1). Classification (GTDB taxonomy): domain Bacteria; phylum Planctomycetota; class UBA1135; order UBA1135; family UBA2386; genus JBEATZ01. The sequence continues at coordinate 2,740 of JBEATZ010000242.1, forward strand.
GCGAGCAGGGTCCGCACGCTGGGGGAGAAGGTCACGTTGATGCCGCGCTGGCGCAGCAGGTCGCTGACCTCGCGCAGCATGTTGTGGGCGATGCGCTCGCAGACCGTGAGGTCGAGCGGGTTGAACATCACCACCTCGTCGATGCGATTGATGAACTCGGGCCGGAAGAACTCGCGCAGCGCGTCGTGCGTGACGGAGGGCAGGTCGATGTCCTGCAGGCTCTGGCGCTTGTGCGCCGCGCTGAACCCCATGCGGGTGCGGATCGAGTCGATCTTCTCGATGCCCAGGTTGCTGGTCATCAGCACGAGGGCCTGGTTGAAGGCGACGGTCTGGCCCTTGCTGTCCGTGATGATGCCCTCGTCGAGGAGCTGCAGCAGCAGGTTGTGGACCTTGTAGTGGGCCTTCTCGATCTCGTCGAACAGCACGATGCAGTTCGGGCGCTTTCGCACGGCCTCGGTCAGGTAGCCGCCCTCGTTGTGGCCGATGTACCCGGGAGGCGAGCCGATGAGCTTGGCGTACTCGTGCGGCAGCGCGTACTCGGAGCAGTCCACGCGCACGAGCGCGCTCGCGTCGTCGAACAGGTTGCGTGCGAGGGCCTTGGCCAGCTCGGTCTTGCCGGTGCCGGTGCGCCCGACGAGCAGGAAGGTGCCGACCGGGGCATTGGGACGCTTGAGACCGACGGCTGCCTTCTTCACCGCGCGGGTGAGCGCGGAGATGGCCTGGTCCTGCCCGATGATCTGCCCGTGCAGGCCGCGCTCGAGCGTCTGCACGCGGCGATAGAGTTCCTGGCGCTGGGCGTCGCTCGCGGGAACCGGCAGCATCTTGCTGTCCTGGGTCGCCGCGCTGCCCTGGGCCGCGTTGCCGGGGATCGCCACCTGGTGGATCTCGAGCGTCGGGTTGACGTCGATGCAGATCTGGTAGAGCAGTTCCTCGACGATGTCCTCGTCGCACTCGCGGTCGAGCTTTCGCACCGCGGGCAGCACCTCGGCTGCGTAGCTCGGCACGCACGTGGTGACCACGAGGTTGCGGTAGCTGGCCTTGTTGGTGACGGGGCCCCGATGGAGCTCCTTGAGCAGCTCTTCCGAGCAGCAGCGGACCCTGATGAACTCATCGATCAGGTCGAAGTACTTGATGACGAAACCGGCCTCTGGATGCTTCAAGGTGGTGCTCCCTGGCTCCTGCCCTCATCGGGCAGCGACCCCGCCGGACTTGACGCGCACGTGAAGTCCTTCCGGGTGGTACAAACTCAGGGTCCGCATGAAGCCCGAAGATGCACGGCTGCTGGCGATCCTGGTGCACCAGAAGGTGCTGCCGGAACCCCTCGCCCGCGCTGCGATGCAATCCGGCGACCCGAGGCGCTGGCTGATCGAGCAAGGCCACGCCACCGCCGAGGGCTGGAACCGCTGGGTGGCTTCCGCGGGCGGCACGCGGCCCGTGCTCACGAGATACGACGTGGGCGAACTCCTGGGGGA
>JBEATZ010000263.1:0-17037 GCA_041161695.1 Planctomycetota bacterium
CCACGAAGACCGCCATCGAGGCCCAGAAGCGGCTCTTCGACAACCCGTCGAGCACCATCCCGAGCGCGAGGTCGTTGTCGGCCACCATCGCGCGCGGCGTGAGCTTGCCGGGACTCGTGCCGGCCGTGTGGTCGTTGGGCAGGCGCAGCACGATCAGGCGCGGCAGTTCGCCCTTGCGCTCGAACTCGCCCAGTTCGGTGAGGAACCGCTGCGCGCGCTTCACGTCCGGGTAGTCGAGGTCGTAGCTGCGGAAGAACGGGTCGAAGTGGCCTTCCAGCCCCTCGACCTGCGGCGTGCCGGGACCGTCCGGGTTCGGATGGTTCTTCACGAACTCGCCGTAGCTGCGGTAGCTGACGCCCGCGGCGCGCGCGAGGTCCCACAGGTAGCCGTTCTTGGGCGTGGCGATGGGGAAGTTGCCCTCACCCGGATAGCCGATGTGGAAGCGCGCCTGCGGCACGTCGTCCTCGTCCGGCACCGAGCGCTCCTTGGTGGGTCGGCCCTTGCCGCCGTAGGTCACCGGCCAGGTGCGCTCCACGAAGTCCGATGCATACGCGCCCATCGTCCACTCATGGCCGTCGGCGGAGACCTCCGAGTCCACGTAGCAGTTGTCGAGCAGCACGAACTGCTCCGCGATCGCATGGTGGTTCGGCGTCACCTCGCGCGGGAACAGGCAGAGGTCCGGGTCGCCATTGCCCTGCGGCAGGTCGCCGAACACCTGGTCGTAGGTGCGGTTCTCCTTGATCACGTACACGACGTGGCGGATCGGCGAGGGATCGCCGGGCTTCGCGGGAATCGGCGAGTCGGCGGGCCTGCCTGCCGTGCGCACCGCGGCATCGGGCAACAGCGGCGAGCACGCGAGCGCACGCGCCGTGAGCGCGCCCAACTGCTCGCGCTGGGGCAGCTCGAACACCGACAGCGATCCGCCGTAGAGTCCGCCCGAGTAGTCCTCGGGCTTCTTCGCGCCCTTGCCCGGCGCGGGACCATCGGGGTTCGCCCTGCTGCCCACGCTGCCCTTGCCGTTCGCCACGTACACGGTCTTGCCGTCGCGACCGAAGCGCACCGAAGTCGGGTAGTGACCGAGCGGCACGAAGCCGAGGCTGCGCGAACGGTGCAGGTGTTCGACCTCGAACAGCGCGCAGTCGTTGTTGTCGGCATTGGCCACGACGAGCACCTCGCCGTCGCCGCTGAGCGCCAGCGAGTTGGGCGTCGATCCGGGCGGCGCGTCGGGATGCAACGCCGTGGCGAGCAGTTCGGCCACCGTGCGCGTGGCGAGGTCGACCACCGAGACCGTGTTCTCGTTGCCGTTGCTCACCCACAGGCGCGTGCCCTTCGGGTCGACGAGCATCTCACTGGGGTGCTGGCCGGCGCCGATCGTGTGGACGAGCGCGCCGTCGGCAAGCGTGTGCTCGGTCACGGCAGCCGCTCCCCAGAGCGACACCCATGCGCGCGTGCCGTCGGGATGGACGGCGCACTCGAACGGATAGGAGTCCTTCGGCAGCGCTGTGCTCCAGCGCACCGTGCCGTCCGGCGCCATGCGCAGCAGCGCAGGGTTGCGCTGCGTGCAGACGAGCAGGTCGCCGTCTGCGAGCACGCACATGCCCGCAGGCAGGTTGAGCTTCGCCACGTCCCCCACCTTCAGCTCACGCCGGGGCTGCACGGCCCCGGTGGCCCCGTCGAAGCCGTACACGCGGATCACGTCGTCGGTGCCGCCGCTCACGAACAACTCGGAGCCGTCGCGCGAGAACGCCATGCCGCTCCAGGTGCGGCTGAGCGGCACCTCCCCCACCACGGCGCCGCCTGCCGCGGCATCGCAGATGGTCAGTTGGTGGCGCCGGTAGCCGGCGTGCTGGATCGCGAGCCACCTGCCCTCCGGGTGCACGAGCATGCGCACCGGCAGGTCACTGGGCAGTCCCACCTGCGCACCGTGCGGCATGAGCTTCCAGCCGTTGGGAAGCAGGATCGCCCCGTCCTCCAGCCTGCCGGGCGACCGCGTCGAGCCTGGCTCCCCGAGCGACGGGGCCTGGGTGCAGGCGGCGAGGAACAACAGCAGCGCGAGGCGGGTCGGACGCATGCGCGCACCCTAAACGCAGGCGGCCGCGCAGGGGAGCGCGGCCGTCGCATGGATCGGGGGAACGAACGGGCTCAGCCGCCGTTGCCGCCGCCGCTGCCCTGCTGCGGGGCAGGCGTCTCCTGCTTCGCGGGTTCCTCCTGCTTGGCAGGTTCCTGCTTCGCGGGCTCGACCGGCGGAACCGGAGTCACCGGGGTGAGCGGCATGGCAGGGATCTCCCCGCCGTCGCCGCCAGGCGCGGCTGCGGCCTCGGCCTTCCTCTCCTGCACCAGGTCCTTGCGGGCCGGGCGCAGCTTGGCGAACGACTCGGCGTCGATCACGTAGTACCACGGGCCAAAGCGCTTCTGCAGCGAGCCAGCGGCCTTCCTGCCGTCCGCCACCTTCTGCTCGTGGTTCTTCCAGTCGGCAGCCGCCACCGTGAACTCGTCCTCGCGCGCGAGCGCATCGGAGGCGATGTCTGCGGCACCGGCCTCGCCGCCCTCGGCCTTGTCCTCGCCCAGGCTCTTCACGACGAAGGCCTCACCGGTGACCGCGTATGCGTAGTCCGCGTCCCAGGGGTCCTTCTTGAGCTCCTTCATGGCGGGCTCGGCGCCCTCGGTGAGGGCAGCCAGCGTGGGCGGCAGCTTGTTCTCGTTCTTCGCCTTCCACGCCTCGATCGCACTCACGATCGCCTCGACCTGCTCGCGCGCCGCACGGCGCTTGTCGAGCACGTCCTGCGCGATCTTCGGGCCGCGCGGCGCGGGCAGCAGTTTCTCGTCGAAGGCTGCCGTCACCATCAGGAACCGGTGGTTGCCCTCCATGGGCTTCGGTCCCTCGGCGCCGGCCTCCGGCTGCTTGGCATCCTCGGCGCCGGAGCTGACCGCGAGGCCCGAGCCGTACACGATCTCGCCGAAGCGCAGCGTGTAGGTGACGCCGCGCTTGTCGCTGAACACCAGATCGCCGTCGTTGGAGTAGACCTTGTTGCCGCGCGAGCTCAGGAAGTAGCCCTTGCTCTGCAGCAGCACCTGCAACTGCCTGCGCACCTGCGGGTCGAGGGTCTGCGCGGCCTCGAGCGCGTCGCTCAGGCCCTCGGGCTTCTTGCGCACGCCGACGATCTTCAGCTGGTCGAGGGTGTCGGTGACCTCCTGCATGCGCGTGGAGTTCACCTCCTCGCTCGCGGCCATGCCCTCCAGCGCCCACTTCGAGGCATCGTCCTTCTGCGCGGCGATCTTCTCGCCGGGCACGATGTCGCCAGCCTGCTCGTCGACCTTGTAGTTGTCGAACACCACCGAGGCGATGTCGAAGCCGGTGACCTGCAGCAGGTCGCGCTCGATCCAGTCCTCGAACTTCGTCGACAGGTCGGCCTGGAACTTCGCGGTGTAGACGCGCTTGGTGGCCGGGACGCGCACGTAGTACACGTCCATCTTGTTCTCGAGTTCCTTGCCGACGATGAGGTCGCCCAGCACGGTGCCGGCCTTGTCCTTGAAGGTGATGCGCTTGCCGCGGCCCTTCAGGTCGAGGCTCTCCTCGCGCGGGTCCACCACGCCGAACTTCGGGTGCAGGTCGGACTCGTCGCTCACGACGTTGTCCTTGCGCAAGCCGATGAGCGAACTGGCGGCCTTGGCCATCCGCTCCTTGGCGTCCGCGGGGTAGTTGCTGTGGGACTCGATGGTCCACAAGCCCTTGTCCCCCTGCCGCACCTTGAACGGGACCATCTCGCCGCGGTCCTCGTCGAACGACCACACCTCGAGGTCCGTGGCCTGCGAGGGCTCGGTGAACTCGGGGAAGAACAGCTGGCCCTGGTCGGAGAAGAAGACGTTCTCCTCGCCGCCGGGGCGGGACACCGTGGCCAGCATCACGAGGGCAGCAGCGCCGCCCGCGAACAACAGGGTCTTTGCGACTTCGTTCACTTGGCACCTCCAACGACGCGGCGGCTCTGGGGCACGATCGAGCTCTCACGGTTGCGCCTGCGGCTGAAGACCCACAGGCCCATCAACAGTGCGGGAATGGGCGCGAAGAGCACGGTCGAGACCTGGTAGCCGTTCTGGACGCGGCGCTGGGCCACGTTCTTCTCGTGCTTGGCGATCTCGATCTTCTTGCGCTTCTCGTCCTCGATCTGTGCCTGGTCGAGTTCCAGCCGGCGCTGCTCCTTGTTGCGCACCGAGTCGATCTGGATCTCCTTGGCCTGCTCGTCGAGTTCCGTGTTGTCCTGGATCTTCTTCACCGCCTCGTCGAGGCGCGCCTTGGCCTTGTCGAGCGCCTCGGTCGCGGCCTGCTCGGCAGAGTCGCGCTGGTCGAGCCAGCGGGTCTCGAACTCCTCCTGCGCCGCCAGCACGGTGTCGAGCGTGCGCAGCATCGGCCGGCGCTTGCGCAGGTCGATGAGGCTGCTGTCGCCCGTCAGCTGGTCGATGCAGTTGAGCACGAACGTGACGTTGTCGAAGCGCAGGTTGTCCTCGCTGGCCTGGCGGCGCAGCTGGAAGAACGAGTTGCTGAGCATGTCGAGGTCGGCGATGGCGACCAGGTTCACGCCCTTCTGCCCCTCGGCAGCCGGCTTGCCGGACACGCGCGCCGCCAGCGTGAAGCTGTCGGTGTCGCGCGAGGGCCGGTGCAGGCGGTTCATGTTCCAGTCGCCCTTGTTGCCCGGGGCGAATGGATTGAACTGGAAGATCTCCAGCTTCTTGATGGTGCCGTTCGCGTCGCGCGGCGACATGCGCACCGAGCGCACGAGCGGCGTGAAGGTGAGTCCCTCGCGCTCGACCGACCGGAACGCGCCGGAGAGCAGGAACACGAGGCGCTGCAGCCCCGTGACCGTCGGATCCTGCCGGTCGATGCCGGCCTGACCGATGAACAGGTACTCGGGCAGCGGGATCGGCAGCAGCCGGAAGGTGCGGAACGACAGGTCCCACACCACTTCGTCCGTGCGCATCGACAGGCCGTACTTGGTGAGGAAGCTGCTGATGTCGCCCTTCTCGCCGCCGCCGCCCTGCATGCCCATCATCGGGTTGCGCTGGCCGCCCTTCGGGTCGGTGGCTGCCGTGCCCGGTGCCGCAAGGGGCTCCGGATCCTCCACCAGCAGCGTCGGGTTGCCGGCGTCGATCCAGTTCGCCAGCCGGTCCATCTGCTCCTGGCCCAGCGAACTTGGCTGCGCGACCACGAGGGCGTCGATGCCTGCCGGGTAGTCCTGGTCCGGGTCGACGTTCTCGACCTTGTACTGCAGCTGCAGCTCCTCGACGATCTGCCAGCGCGGCTTCTGCTGCATGGTCTGGAAGTCGAAGCCGCCGAACATGTCGACCTCGGTCTTGAGCACGCCGATCGTGCGGCGCTCGGCGTTGGCGGCGACGCGGATCGAGCGCATCAGCTCGTACTCCACGGACATGCCCGGTTCGACGAAGGGCACGACCACCTCCTCGATGCCGCACTGCACGGCGAAGCCGAGGAACACGCCGTCGTCGTAGCCAGCACCCTCACCCACGGCCATGGCACGCGGGAAGATGCCGAAGTTCTTCTCGGCGTCGCGCGCATCCTGCGAGTAGGGCTCCGCGACGACGATGCGCTTCTCCACGGCACTGCCGCCCATGCTGTCGAACTGGTCGAGCAGGTTGAGCAGCGTGCGCTTCGGCTGCACGAGGCCCTGGGGCACCTCGTCGCTCACGTACGCGGTGATGCGCACGGGGCGCTTGGCGTCGAGCCCCGCCAGCAGGCTGGCCGTCTCCGGGCTCAGCGAGTGGATGCGCTCGATGGTGCCGTCCATGCGCGGGAGGCGGTACACGCCGAAGGCCGTCAGGGCGACGACACCCACGGCCAGCGACGCGAAGCGCACCGTGCCGTGGAACCCCTTGGCCTCGCCCGCGCGCCAGTGGCGGCGCGAGAGCAGCGCGAGGTTGAGGTACAGGAAGGCGACCGTGAGGCCCACGAACAGCAGCAGGCCCGCGGGCGACACGATGCCGCGCGTGAACTCCTCGAACTGGCCGAGTGGGCCGCTGAAGCGCCACGTCATGCCGGCAGCAGGCAGCACCAGCTGCAGCAGGTGGCCGAAGTACAGCACGCCTGCCGACAGCAGGGCGCCGAGGATGAACGACACCGTCAGGCTCTCCGTCAGCTGCGAGCCCAGCATGGCCACGCTCAGCAGCATGAGGCCGAGGAGCCAGTAGCCGAGGTAGTTGCAGAACACCTGCCCCCAGTCCGGGCTGCCGAGGAAGCTGAGGCCAACCGGCAGCGTGAGCGTGAAGAGCAGCGACACGGTGTAGACGCCCGCGGCCGCAAGGTACTTGCCCAGCAGCAGGTCGCTGTCCTTCGCCGGCAGGGTGAACAGCAGCTCCTGCGTGCCGTACGAGCGCTCGGTCGCCCACATGCCCATCGTGATGGCGGGCACGAAGAGCAACAGCAGCACGGGGAACCACGTGTTGAGCGAGTCGAGGTTCGCGAGGTTCTGCTGGAAGAACGTGGGCCAGAAGACCAGCGCAGCGGCTGCCAGCACCACGAACAAGACGATGAAGACGTAGCCGGTCGGGTTGCCGAACCAGCTGGACAGGTCGCGGTGGAAGACCGCGCGGATGACGTGCTTGTTCATCTCAGTTGGCTCCCGTGAGTGCGTGGAACGCGCGGTCCATCTGGCCCTCGCCGCGCTGCTTCAGGTCCGTGGGCGTGCCGTCGAAGGCGAGCCGGCCCTCGTTCACCAGGATGACGCGCTGCGCCACCGCCTCCACTTCCTGCATCAGGTGCGTGCTGAGCAGGATGGTGCGCGTCTGGCCGAGCTTGCGGATGTACTCGCGCACGTGCTTGATCTGGTTGGGGTCGAGGCCGGTGGTCGGCTCGTCGAGGATCAGCACCTCGGGGTCGTGCAGCAGCGCCTGCGCCATGCCCACGCGCTGCTTCTGGCCCTTCGAGCACTTGCCCAGCGGCTTGTCGAGCAACTCCTGCAGCGAGCACTCCTCGGTGACCACTGCCATGCGCTCTGCGATCCGCGGTGCGCTCATCCCGCGCGCCTGACCGAAGAAGCGCAGCAGTTCGCGTGCCGTCATCTCCGGGTACAGCGGACCGTTCTCGGGCAGGTAGCCGAGCTTCTCCGCCGCGCGGATCCGGTCCGTCTGCACGTCGATGCCGGCGATGCGCGCCGTGCCGGACGTGGGCGACAGGTAGCCCGTGAGCAGCTTCATGGTCGTCGACTTGCCTGCCCCGTTGGGGCCGAGGAAGGCGACGACCTCGCCGCGGTGGATGGTGAACGACAGGTGGTCGACGGCGGCGAAGGACCTGTAGTGCTTGCACAGGTCGATCGCCTCGATCATCGGGGTTCGTTCGGTCATGGCTGTTCTCGTGATGCGTTTGCTTCCCCCCAACCGCATGGATCCGGCGCTGGCCGCGGGTTCCGCGGCGGCCGCGCTCGGAGGCCCAAGGGGCGCTTCGGGGGCAAATCCCTTACCGGGTGCAGGGAGGATTGCAACCAAACCCGGTCCGGACCGGAACTTCGGTCCGACCCGGCAACCCGGATGCAGGCGCGCGCCGGACGCAGGGGCCCGCGGAAAACTCCCACCGGCTCCCTCCCGACGCGTACAGACGCTCGACCGCATGCGCGGTGCCGGGCGGCGACCCACCTGCCGGAATCCGGATCCTCGGGTACGTTTTTTCCATACATGTTCCGGCGCGGACCCTCCCGTCGTCCGCAGCGGCCCCTCTGTTCCCACTTCTGGAGATCCCATGTCTTCCCACCGTCCGTTCCGTCCTCTCGCGGTCGCCGCGTGCGTGGCTGCCGCCATCTCGCTCGCTGGCACTGCCACCGCCCAGGGTCCCACCGGCCGATCCCTGGCCTTCAGCGGCTCCACGGCCCCCGGCGCCACCTTCAACGTCGACATCAACCACCCGACGGGCGCCGCCGGGAACATCTATGCGATGCTCTGGTCGCTGCCGTACTTCACCCTGAGCACGCCCACGATCCCGGGCTACACGGTGAACGGCCAGCTGGGCCTCGATCCCGTCAACTTCATCACCGGCGTCACGGGCCTGTTTGCCCCGAGCGGCCTCACGCCGACCACGCTGACGATCCCCAACAACACGGGCCTCATCGGCTACCCGCTCTTCGCCCAGTCGGTCGACCTCGCGAACGCCACGCCGGACATCTACTTCTCCGACAACCGCGTGGGCGTCGCCGTCGGCGCGCGCATCGGCACGGTCTCCCTCGCCAACCCGACCACCTCGTCGCTGACGGCAGGCAACAACGACCTGCAGAACGTGACCGAGGGCAGCGTCGGCCTGCCCGCGAGCCTCGGCATCCCGCGCTTCTCGGCGCTGCCGATCCGTGACCGCGGCCAGGACGGCATGGTCGAGGGCTACGGCGGCACGTTCTCGTCCACGTCCCACAACTCGGACGTCGACTCCCTGAGCGCCAAGCGCCCCGGCCGCCGCACCAACAACGGCGCCTGGCAGTCCATCGTCTGCCCCAACGGCTACGACATCGTGCTCATGCGCGATCTCGCCAACCCCAAGCAGTACAGCATCCTGAGCTTCAACCGCGCGACCGGCGTCTCCACCGTGATCCAGGGCTCCACCTGGGTCGACACCGGCACGGCAGCTGCTCCGACGCAGCAGAACTTCTACGTCGCCACGAACCGCACCGGCACGCTGGCCGCGATCTACCTGAAGGACAGCAACACCACGGCCACCGGCTTCCTGCCCAAGGTCTGGGTGTTCCGCACCGACGGCAGCACGCCCGTGCAGGACATCACGCCTGCCGCCGTCACGACGGTGAGCCAGTCGTTCTTCGACGGCTCGCTGTGCTTCACCAACGACTTCCTGTTCGCGTTCGGTGCGGCAGGCCTGTTCTGGACCTCGGCCACGGCGCCCGCCCAGATGCAGCCGGTGACGCTGCCCAACACGGCAGCCACCAACCAGCCCAACGTGTTTGCGTTCCCGCTCTCGTGGCGCGTGAGCCAGGACGGCAGCACCTATTACGGGATCATCTCCAGCAACGCGACTGCGTCCCGCGGTGAGTGCGACATCGTGCGCATCACCAACGTCGCCGGCGCGCCCGTGGCGACCAACCACAGCCAGTTTGCGACCGCGACGGGCGTCAGCGAGTTCGGCTTCGCCGCCATCTCGCCGGCCACGGCCAACAACTCCTCCACGGGCATCAAGGCCTCGGTGTCGCCGGACGGCACCAAGATCGCCTTCATCCCTTGCACCTCGACGACCACCGTGTTCAACGGCATCTGCGTCGCGGACGGCACGCCCAATCCGACGACCTACACCGTGCCGGGCGCGGCCTTCTACTCCGAGGTCTGCTTCCTCAACAACACCACGGTGCTGTTCTTCGCCGGCGCCTCGAGCACGACCCAGGGCTTCTACAGCCTGAGCCTGCCGGGCGGCACCGTCACCCAGATCGGCACCGCCACCGACCACCGCACCCGCGGCCAGTTCTGGTCGCGCAACCGCAACTGGTGGTACTTCGTCCGCTCGAACTCGGCCTCCACGGTCAACGACATCGTCGCCGTGAACGCGACGACGGGGGTGCCCCAGTCGGTCACCGGCACCGAGTTCGGCACGCCGGGCGCCGTGGGCACCATCCGCACCGGTTCGTTCAACACCACGACGGACCCGTGGTTCGCCCTCGAGATGCAGCTGCGCACCGCCCCCGTGGGCAACTTCGCCTACTTCACGGCGCGCAAGGAGATCGGCGGCGGCCTCTTCGAGGACGCCAACGTGTTCCGCTTCGACCTCGAGAACGGCGGCACCGCGACGCAACTCACGAGCTTCGCGGGAAGCGGCGCAACCGCGGGTACGGTGAAGAACATCGAGTCGCTGGTGATCTCGGACGACGGCAACCAGCTCGCCTTCTCCGTGCGCACCGGCACCGCCTCCACCGCCACCGCGCCGGAAGACGTCTGGCACCACGACCTCGTCTCGGGCATCACCCGTCAGGTCTCCGTGACCAGCACCCTGGGCCTCGGCCAGACCATCACCGACGGCTCGATCGCCTTCACCGGCGGCTCGACGCCCAACGGCATCGTCTGGTCCAAGGGCACGGGCACCGCGACCACCGTCCCCACGGCCAACGTGGAGGTCGAGTGGCTGCCGCTCACCGGCACGTCGACGCCCATCCGCCTGTCGTCGCCGCCCGCCTCGCGCATCCTGCAGGTCATCGGCACCAACTGAGCCGGGGCGCGCAGCGCGCGCTCTCTGTCACTCTCCACGAGGCCTGTCCGCCATCCGCGGGCAGGCCTCGTGCGTTGGTACAGCGCCACGCACCGCGGAACGCGACGCGGCTACCGGCTGAGCGACTTCTCGATGCGCAGGAGCCGGACCTTCTCCTGCGCGAGCGCGATCTGTGCAGGGTGCATGTCGCTCGCCATCCAGTGGATCCCGCGCCAGAGTTCATCAGGGAAGTCCGAGGTCATGAAGTGCCAGCTCAACGCGGACACGGGATCGGCCTTGCAACCGATGCCGTGGTGCAGGCGCACCACCTCGACCCTCAGCAGTGCCCGCAGCAGCAGGCCCTCGTCCGTGCCGTCCCTCTGCCGCAGGAGCGCCTTCCGGTAGGCATCGGCGTCGCCGGCAGGCACGCCTGCCATCGCGTGCAGCAGCGCCTTGCCGCGCAGGTCCGGGTGCCTTGCCGCGGCGGCCCGAAGAGTGCCCGGGAAGATGATGCGGAGGATCTCGTTGTCCGACAGGTTGTCCTGTGCCAGTACGCCATCGAGCTTGCCCACGAGGAGTTCCGCAACCGCCTGGTGCGCGAGGCTGCGCTCGGGAGCGCTCGCGGCAACACGCGCCGAGAAGTCATCCTTTCCCAACTGGCGGTCGAGGCGCTGGTTGAGCTCGTGCGCAAGCGCACTGCCGCGCACTTCGAAGAAGCTCTTGGGGTCGGCGTCCTTGAGGATGTCGCCGAGGGGGTCCGCACCGTCGTAACCGGGCCACGGCAGCGCGCGTGCAGCCCAGGCCATCGCCAACCCCTCCTCGGGGTTGCGGACCAGGGTGCCTGCGGGCGGACGGCACATGAGGGCTGCGGCCACCTGCACGGCCTCCTTCCTGCCGATCCTCGCCGCGGCCAGGATGCGCTCGCATTCGCGCAGCCGGTGTGCGGCCCGCGCCGCGGGCGTGTCTGCGGCCCCGTCGAACGGCAGTGGCTCCATGTACGCGGCCTGCAGGTAGAGCTGCATCGCGCGGTCGGGGTCCATGCCCTGCTGCACGCCGAGGAACGCGGCCTTGTAGGCCGCCACGACGGAGCCCAGCGCTGCCGCACGCTCATACAGCGGGAGCGCCTGCGCCGGGTTCGGCTTGCTCAGGCCCATGTGCATGTCCGCGAGTTGGATGAGGCTGCGGTGGCAACCCTGCTCGGCGGCCCACGAGAGCAGTTCCAAGGCCTCGCGGCGCTCCTCCGGGGTGGGCATGCCGTCCAGGAGGTCCATGGCGGCGTTCACGGTCAAGGCGACGTTGAGGCGGATGGCCTTGGCCTGGACAGCGCGCCTTGCTGCCTTGGTCTTGGCATCGAAGAGTTCGTCGCCCAGGAAGTTTCCGAAGGCGACCGTGGAACCGCGGAGGCTCCAACCGACTTCTGGTTCATCGGGGTCCTCGCCGAGGGCCACCACCCGCGCAGCCCAGTACCGCGCCCATCCCAGGTGCTTGCGCACGCCGATGCCTTTCTCGTAGGCGCGCATCATGTCGTAGCAGGCAACCACATTGCCTGCCTGCGCAAGCTCGCGGCGCGTGGCGACGTTGAACTCCGGTGGCTGCAGGGTGGCGTAGGTTGCGTTGGTCGGACGCCGGCTGAAATAGAGCTTCTTGTCGCGGTAGGTGGCGTGGAGCACGCGGGCCCTCGCATTGCCGAGCTGCGCAGCAGCCTCCAGCATCTGCATGCCTGCATCCCGGTCGGCGGCCACGCCAATGCCCTCGACGAGGAGTTCGCCGAGCAGACTCATCGCCAACGGGTACTTGGCATCCGCGGCGCGCCGGTAGTACGCGAGGGCCTTGGGGAGGTCCCGCTCCACGCCTGCACCCTGCTCGTACAGGACGCCGAGGTTGGTCCATACCCGGGGATTGTCCATCGGGGACGCGCGCTGGATGTACTCGAAGGTCCGGCGGAAGTCGGTCTCGGTGGCCGCACGCTCCAGCAGCATGGAGCCTGCAGACTCCATCGACAGGAGGTGGCCGCGGTCCGCGGCGCCCACGAACGCCTGCAGGGCTGCTTCGGGGTCGTAGTCGGGGCTCTTCTCGTCGGAGAGATGGATGCCGAGTTCGTACATCGCGTACTGCGAACCCGCAGCCGCGGCCGCCCGCCAGCCGGCAAGGTCGTTCGTGGGCCTGCGGAAGCCAAGGGTCTCGGCAAACGACATCCAGTGCTGGGCGGCACCGCCATCGACGGGCACGCCCCAGCCCTCGGAGTAGCACAGGTAGAGGTCGTACATCGCACCTGCGTCACCCGCAGCGGCGCGGCCGCGCAGGTCCTTCAGGTCGTACATGGCCGCCGCCTTCTGCGGCTCCACCTTCCGGTACACCGGCGTGGTGACGCGCAGCTTGGGCGGGGTCCCATCCAGTTCGGCTCTCGCCCGGTCGCGCATGTACTCGCGGAGTTCCTTCGACAGGATGGCAAGCAGGCGCTTCTGCATCTCCTTGTCGCCGGTCGGCAGGAACGACATCGCGGCAAGGAAACCGTCGTACACCGAGGTGTCGTCGAACTGGTACCAGAGCAACCGCGCGTACCAGGACTCCGCCACCTTGATCACCTGGTCCGACCGGTCCTGCGGGAAGGCCTCGCTCCAGCGGGTGCCGAGCTTGCGCACCGCCTCCTCGCGCTCCTTCCACGTCTTGGCGAGCGTCACTGCGGCATCGGCTTCGGCCACCGCGCGTGCCCAGCGGATCTCCGGGGTCAGCACCTGGAACCGCGGCGCCTCGCCGCGTGGCGCGGCCGCCACCTGTGCGTCGGTCACCGCAGGCAGGCGCCAGAGCTCTTCGGTGCGCACCGCGGTCTGCGGGTTCTCCCGCGCCGTGCGCACGAACCAGACCCCTCCCACCTGTGTGATGGTGTCGACGGGCATCGGCACCGCCTCGGCGGGCATGCGGTGCCAGTTCGTGCCATCGAGGCTCGCCCAGTTGTGGTCGGGCCCCTGCAGCCATGCCTGCTTGCCGACGACGAAGATGCTGCCTGCCAGCGCGCCCTTGAGCGTGCGCGTGGTCCAGCTCCGTGCATCCTCGCTCACCGAGACCATTGCACCCTCCTCGATGCCGCGCAGGTTGGGATAGGACAGCGCCACGAGCCGGTCGCCCAGGTAGTGGATCCGCGTGTTGTTGGCGTTGGGAAGCTCCAGCATCCGCCACGTCGCGAGGTCGACACTCAGCGCCGCGACGTCCACAGACTCCTTGCCCTTGCGGATGGAACCGCTGAGCAGCCAGCCGTGCGGACCGTGCTGCAAGGCCCTCGGGAAGTCCACGGGCGACGGCACCTCGCTCCAGCTCGCGCCGTCGTCGCGCGAGATGCGCAGGGTCCGCCCCGCGCCGCCGTAGGTCTCCTGCAGTGGCTCCGCGACCAGCACGATTTCCTTGCCGTTGCCCGCGCCATCCACCGGGTGGAAGTCGAGCTTGCGCACGATCGTCGCGCCCTCGCGCGGAACGATGCGCAGGTCCGCCCGGGGCTGCGGCGTGCGCAGGCGCGCCCACAGGATCGTCCGCTCGCCGTGCACGCGGGACTCGATCCGGTCGGGGAAGGAGGTCGATCGCGGGTCACCCCACGGGAGGCGCTGCCACTGCGCGCCATCGAGCGACTCGTGCAGGGATTCATTCGAGGCGAGCAGCAGGCGCGCACCGTCCCAGGTCGGCAGAGACTGCGCAGTCACCTTTCCCAGGTCCACCAACGTGGGCGCCTGCGGCACCGGCAGCGTCCGGGGCGCGAAGAACTCCTCCTCGCTCCATTCCCGCAGCCGTCCGGTCGCGGCCTCCCGCGTGAGCGCGACCAGTTTGTTGTCGCGCACGCCGAAAAGCCGGATCCGCCAGAAGGGCCGTGGGATCGCGCGCGCCGTCCACGTGCGCAGGTCCTTCGAACTCAGGAGCTTGCCGGGCGTGAACTCGCGCACTTCGTCGCCAACGACGAACACGTCGTCCACCCACGAAGTCACCCCTTCGCCCACGCGCTCGAAGGCCTCAAAGGTCTCGGGCGCGGTCGCGCGCAACACGGTGTTGCCGAGGAACACCACGATCGAACCGCCGAACTCGATGCACTTGACCGTCATGGCCACCGGGTCGTTGCGCACCGCGTCGGGGATGGTGCAACGGCGCCACGCCACGCCGTCCGTCGAGGTCCAGATCTCCTTGACCGGCCCCTCGTGCAGCGGCTGCTCCGGATCCTCGGCGCCGCCTGCGGCCTCCCGCGCCGTCAGCGCCCGGTCCACCATCACGTACCAGCGCTCACCGACCTTGCGTACGCACCCGAGACTCGTGCCCCGGAGCCCCGTGCTCCGCACAACCCATGAGCCATCGGCGCCCACCTCGGCGACGTGCAGCACATCACCCCTCTCGTCGGTGGGCACCGTGCCCGCGGCGACCACCCGATCCCCGGCCGGGCCCAGTTTGGGCATCTGCAGCGTCGCCAAATGGGTCGGAGCACCCTCGCCGTACCAAGCAACGCCCTGCAGCAGCGCCACCGCAAACCCCGAGGGCGTGCCGAGGAGGTCCTGGACATCCGGTTGCAGGAAGCTCGGCGCGGCACCGGGCTCAGGCTCGACCCCTTCGACGGGCGGCTCGGGGATCCGCACGGGTCCCAGGTCCGTGGGATTGCCTTGCGCATCCACGAACCACAGACCCTTCCCATCCATCGCCGCGACGACCCAGCCGTCCTTGGCGCGCGCGACCCGCTTGCCGCTGGGGTCGAGGTCGCCCTGGGCCGCAGCCCCCGTCGTGAGCAAGCCGAGGACGAAGAGGGGGATGCTGCGCGACAGCAAAACAGACAGGTCGGCCATGGAAGGATCCACAGGGGTAGCCACGGCTCGAACCGCCCGAACCGAGTCGCCGGACGATCCCCGGCTGCATCCTGCCGGTCAAGGAAACGGCGGCAACCCCTTGGCCCGCAGGCACTTTCCCGGTCGGACGGCATCCGACCCGGTGTCCCGGTGCGAACAGCCGTCCGTGCCCCGCACCCCCTACGTCCTGCGCTCCTCCCTGTGGGTGCCAGCGCCGCTGGAGAAGGTGTTCCCCTTCTTCACCGACGCCCACAACCTGGAGGACCTGACCCCGCCCTTCCTGCGGTTCCGCGTCCTCACCCCGGACCCCATCGACATCCGCGAGGGCGCCCTCATCGACTACCGCATCGGTCTCCACGGCATCCCCATGCGGTGGCGCACCCTCATCAGCCGCTGGGAGCCGCCGCATGCCTTCGTCGACGAACAGTTGCAGGGCCCGTACACCCGCTGGCACCACACCCACACCTTTGAGCCCAAGGACGGCGGCACCCTGCTGGGCGACCGCGTCGAGATGATCCCGAAGGGCTGGGTGCTCGCGCCGCTGGTGCAGAAGCTCTTCGTGGCGCGCGACGTGCAGCGCATCTTCGCGTACCGCCTGCAGCGCATGACGGCGCACTTCGGCGGCGACCCTTCCACGGGTCGCGTCTGGTTCGAGTGAGGCTGAGGGGCGCTGGGATGAACCTGCGCTGACGGCGCGCGATTCCGTACTCGGCTTCCGCGCCCGATTCCCTGCCCAAATCACGCCCTGCCATTCCACCTCTTCCGGAGGTGCCGCATGGCCACGCATCACGACGCGCTGTTCCGTGCTGCCTTCGCGGAGCCACGGGTGGCTGCGGCGTGGATCCGCAGCGTGGTGCCCGCGGCGGTGGCCAGCATGGTGGACTGGAAGACCCTCGCCATCGCGAGGACCGAGACGCTGGGCCACCACCTGCGCCGCAGCGTCGCCGATCTCGTGTTCGAGGCCGATCTCGTCGACGGCCTCGGCCGCGTCCAGTTCCCCATCGAGCACAAGAGCGGTTCTGGCGAAGGAGCACAGCATCAACTGCTCCGCTACGCCGTCGAACAGCAGCGCTGGTGTGCGAACACCACGCAGCGCCTGGTCGTGGTCGCCATCCTGCTCCGGCACGGACCAAGACCCTTGTCACGTAAGTTGCCGAATCGTCATGACAGCGACCCACGCCTCGACGTGTTCGCGCCGATGCAGCCGCACCTGCTGTTCCACATCGACGATCTCGCCGCTGCGAGCGAGGACGCACTGCGCGCGCGCGGCATGCACCCGCTCGCCACGCTCGTGCTGCTCGCACTGCGCACACTGCCCCACCTTGCCACCGTCGGCGAAGTGCTCGATGCTCTCCACCGCTGGCGCGACCTCATCGAGGCCGTGTGGAGGGACGAAGGACCGCCCAGCCCGGCAGCCATCCTCGAGGCGCTCGGCTGGTACGTGCAGAAGACCACCGACGTCACCGAGGAACAGCTGCCCAGCGAACTCAAGCAGCCACAAACCGATGAACACGGAGAACGCATGACCACTGCAGAACGCATCGTGAGGGAAGCTCGGGCAGCGGGCCAGCTCGACGCCGAACGCCGCACCCTGCTGCGCCAGCTCGAACGCCGCTTCGGCACCGTCCCCGCCGCCGTCGCAGAGCGCATCCACTCCGCAGCGCTCCCCCAGCTCGAGGCCTGGCTCGACCGCATCTTCGACCTCCGCGCGCCGGAAGACCTGCTCGCGCAGGACTGAGACGCAGGACCTCGGCACCGCACGAACAAGATTTCCTGTCCGAATCGCGGTTCGCCATTCCACCTCTTGAAGGAGGTGCCGCATGGCCACGCATCACGACGCGCTGTTCCGTGCTGCCTTCGCGGATCCACGGGTGGCTGCGGCGTGGATCCGCAGCGTGGTGCCCGCGGCGGTGGCGAAGATGGTCGACTGGAGGACCCTCGCCATCGCGAGGACCGAGACGCTCGGCCACCACCTGCGCCGCAGTCTCGCCGACCTCGTCTTCGAGGCAGACCTGCTCGACGGGGAACTGGACGCGGCCCAAACCGTCGACCAGG
>JBEATZ010000265.1:0-8926 GCA_041161695.1 Planctomycetota bacterium
GTGGTCGCGGCAGGCGACGGCGTAGACGCCGTGGCGGTGCCAGAAGCGGCCCTTTGGCTCCAGGTGGTTCTCACACCGGCGGTTGGGACAACGGGGCGGGCAGAACTTGCTGAGGTCCAAGCGAACTCCTCGCCGCGCACGACAACGTGCATGCGGCTGGAGTCCTGTGCACCGGGGTCAGCGCCGGTCGCCGGGTTCCACAACTCCGCGATCTGAATCCGTCAGTTGGCCTTCTTCCTCTGAACCAACTCCAAGATCGCCGGATTCACCGCATCCTGCGCCAGCACGTCATGGCACGTCGTGCAATCCGCCGAGATCGGCGTGCCCTCGTCGTCGAGGTGCTCGCCGTCGTGGCAGCGCATGCAGCCGACGTGGCCGGTGAACGACGGGTAGGTGCCCCAGGTGATCTTCATGTCCGGGTACACGTTGCGCAGCCAGATCTTCGCGAGCTGGCTGGCAGCGGGGCCCACCAGTGCCCTCTGCTCGTCGCTGAGTCCGGCGACGGCGTCATAGTGCTGTTCGAGGTGGCTCTGGATGGCGGCAGGCGCGGTGTCGCGAGCCCACTCCATCCTCAGGGTCTCTGCCGCCACCTTGCGGAAGAACGGCAGGCCGGTGGGCAGGCGTTCGTCGGCGAGCGCCCCGTCCAGTTCGCGATCGAGTTCGCGGAAGTGGTGGGATGGCTGGTTGTGGCAGTCGGTGCAGTCCATGGTCCTGAGCTCACCTGTGGGCGGCTTGTCGGCCTCGACGTCATCCTTGGTGTAGATGCGCACCTTGCCCTGGGCATCGGTGTAGCGGACCCAGGGGATCACGTTCCGCTTGTCCTCCACGCTCACGTACTCGACCTTGCCGCCGCCGTGGGCATGGGCGTGGATACCCGTGGCCGTCCCGTCAGGTTTCACGCCACCGAGCTTGAGCAGCAAGGCATTGGTGGTGCGGGTCGAGGTCTCGTCCTCGGCGAACTTGTGTCGCCACACGAGCTGGTCGGGTCCGGCTGGCTGCGGGTTGTGGCACCGCTCGCACGTGTCGGCAGCAGGTCGCAACCCGTGCACGGGCGTGGGGATCGGCCGAGCGTGGTCCCCGGTGATCACGCCGACCAGTTGACGCACGCCGTTGAGCTTGGCCTTGAGGAACCACGTCGCGCCCGGCCCCACGTGGCAGTCGACGCAGGCAATGCGCGAGTGGGGAGAGTCGAGGTACGCCTCGTAGGTCGGCGACATGACCTCGTGACACAGGGTTCCGCAGAACTCCTGCGAGTCGAGGTAGTGCGTCGCCTCGAAGCCGCCGGTGCCTGCCACGGCGAGGTTGACGAGGGTGAGCACGCCGATGACCCGCATGAGGCGGAACGGCCTCTGCGCAGCCACGGCGAGGCGATCCTGCAACTGCTTGCGGTACAGGACCAGCCCCACGGGGATGAGGGCGAGTCCGGACACGAAGGCCAGCGGCAGGGCGATGAAGGCGAACAGCCCCATGTACGCACCGTGCAACCCGCCGTGGAGCGACAGGTACACGAACGTGGTGACGAACAGCATGAACGCCACCGTGGTGACGATCGCGCCCGTCGCCGAGATCCAGTTGGAACGAACCAGCAGCAGGAGACGGTTCATGGCGTGTTGCGGGGATGGGGACCCGGCGACTCCGGGTCCAGTGCCTCGAATCGTCCACCGCTGCCCGGGCGGCGCGTCTAAGCAGTTCGGCCCAGACGCCGCGCTCAGAAGGCCGAGCCGAGTTCCGAGGCGTTGCCGAACCAGGTGAACACCTGGTCCGTGGTGAAGGACACCGAGATGCCGTAGTCCTCGCCGAGCACCTCGTCGAAGGGATACGCCACGTCGAGGCGAAGGATCCTGCCGCCGAGGAAGTGGCTGGAGCCGAGGCGGATGCCGACCCCCGCCGACCGGATGGAGTCGCCGAGGGACAGGCCGAGGTCGCGGTCGTGGATCCAGCCTGCGTCGAAGAACGCCGCGAGGCCGAGGCGGAACGACCAGAGCTGGATGCCGGTGTCGAACCGGTCCTCGAGGTTGAGCCGGACGCGCCGTGTGCCGGTGAACTCGCGCGCGGGGTAGCCGCGCAAACCGTTGTCCTCGCCCAAGGTGAGTTGGGGCTCGAGGTCCTGGTCCTCCCGCACGAGGTCGAAGGTCAGGCTCGCCGCGAGGGTGTTTGCGGGGATCGAGGTCTGGTAGGCGTGGAGGGCCGTGCTGCCGCGCCAGCCAACTGCCTGCTCGTCCTCGGCGCGAAGGGTGGCATCGGCCTCGAGGGTGAACCAACTCTGGTCCAGCGGCCTGACGGCAACCTGTGCCCGCGTCCCCAGCAACGGCTGCAGCGCGGTGCCCACGTTCTCCTCGTCGCGAAGCCTGCCCGCGGCACGCACCGTGACCCGCTTGCCGAGCCACAGGTCCTGCACGTAGTCGAGCGTGTCGAGCCCGGTGACCTTCTCGTAGGCGTCGATGTGGTCGATCCCCGCAGAACCTCCGACCTCCACCCAACTGGTGTCGCCGGGGACGCGCACCTCGGCTGCACCCGAACCGGTTGCCGGCTCGTAGTCGCGCACGGCGGTGCGCACGTCCAGTCCGAACTGGTGGCGGCGGTCGCGCGGCCCGTCGGCGAGCACGCCCGACAAGGCGAGGTTGGTGCTGTCCATCGGCACCTCGGCCCACGAGTCGCCGTAGCGGTAGTAGTCGACATCCTCCTGGATGCCATCGAAGGTGAAGGCGTACCCGGCAGGATCCTCGAGGTGGTGCAGCGGGCGCGAGAGCTCCACGCTGCCGAGGTGACCCTCGTCGGTGTCCCCGACCCGCACGTCGAGCACGTGCCATGATCCGAGGAACTGGCGGTCGTAGTACCGGAGGTAGGTCTCCGAGCCCTCGTCGCTGTGCTTGGCGCTCGCCGCAACGGTCTTGCCGGTGCCGAACAGGTTGGACTCGGCGAGCCTGAAGTTCAGCTTCTCGACACCGCCCACGGAGGCCACCGAGGCACTCGCGGCGAACGAGAACCGGTCGCGGGTGCGCACGAGGAGGTCGAACTCGTCGTCGCCCACGGGCGTGGTCTCGGTCTCGACGGCGCCGAAGATGCCGAAGCCGCGGAGATTGCGCTCCAGTTCCTCGACCTCGTCTCCTGACACCGTCGCGCCCGGGGTGAACCAGATCTCGCGCCGCACGACGTCCTCACTCGTGGTTGCATGCAGTCCGTTGGCGATGCGGTAGAGCAGGTTCTGTTCCGCCTCGTCCTTCTCGAACACGTCTTCGTTCACGATGCGGACCGACCGCAGCCGCCTCTGCGAGTCCTTGGCGGGCACATCCTGCGCCGCGAGTCCGCCGGCGAGACCTGCCACGGCAGCCGCAAGCAACCAACCCGCGTCGGCTCTGCGGGCGCGGGCCGCGGTTTCGCTGGGGTTCGGGATCGCGCGCATGGGCGTGGGCGACTGCACCACGGAGCCATCGTGGCCGATCCGGGCGTCCTTGCCAGTCAGGACTTCTCCGGGCTGCGCTACGACCTCGGTCGGTCCCCTCCGGGCCCCAAACGAAGCGAGCCGCGACACCGGGGTGCCGCGGCTCGCGCGAGGGACGGTCGTGTCGGCTCAGCCGCTGACCTTCTCCATCTTGCGCAGACGGAGCTCCTTGGTCGCCTTGAGGGCCTCTTCCACCTTCTTCTCGGTGAACGCCTTCTTGTCGGAGACCAGCACGAGCGCCTTGCCGTTCAGTCCGAACGGGTGCACGCGGATGACGCCCTCGAGCTTGCTCAAGACCTCACGGGTCTCGACGCAGGAACTCATTCAAGCCAACTCGGCGATGCTCAGTTCGAACACCGCTTCGGGCTTCTGGACCTCGACCTCCTCGAGCTTGGTGACCTTGACCGCCGTGATGCGGCCCTTGGTCAGGTGCTCGTTCAGCTTCGTGGCATCGGGCGTGGCGCCCTTGGCTGCCTCGAAGAAGCCGACACCCGTGGTGTCGAAGGTCAGGTTCTTGATGCTGCTGTCTTTTTCCAGGATCGCACGGACCCTGTTCGCCGTTGACGGCGCAGCTCAACCCCCGATGCCAGACGTCTCGATGCGCCAGAGCTTCTCGGTCTTGCCCTGGGGCTTCGCCTCTCCCTGCGACTCGGTCTGGGCCACTGCGCCGAAGGCGAGTGCCAGGACCGTGGCGAGGGCAGTCATGCGTGCCTTCATGTTGGTCTCCAATCGTCGTTTGTTTCCTGCACGTGCAGGTTGGGAGCAGTATCGGCCATGGCCCCCCGGGGAACAAACGGTTGTCCCCTCTCGTGGCGCATTCGGTACAGGCGGCCTGCAGGCACCCTGTCCATGCCCTTGGCATGGGGGCTGCGGCCTCAGGCCCGGCGCCGCCGCAGCTTCGGCCAGAGCCACATCACGTAGCCACTGAGGCCGAGGAACAGCAGCGCGAGGGCCGCCACGGGCATGAGGATGCCGTGGGCCCAGCTGCCGAACCACGAACCATCGTGCAGTTGCTCCAGCCAGTCGGAGCGCCGGATCGCCGGGCCGTGGACGCGCAGGGTGGTGGCGCACACCTGCACCTCTGTGTGTCCGTGCACGCTGATCACCTTGTGGATCCGCCGGTCCGGGCGGAAGTCGATCCTGCCGATGTCGGCCTCGCTCCGGAACTCCGGCAGTCCCAGCGCGAACACCGCCTCGTAGACCTCCTGCAGCGGCCTGAGGGACGCCACCGGCCCCGATGCTCCCGCCACGGTCGGCGGCTGGATCCACGCGTAGTCCTTCTTCAGCAGCAGCAGGAAGCCCGTGCCTGCCGAGAGCATCAGGACGAGGCCCAGCGCGACACCGATCCAACGGTGCAGGATCCAGAGGGCGCGGAAGAAGCGCATTGCCCCACGATGCCGCGGTGCGCGCCAGCAGGCCAGTGCGAGCCAACCTGCCGGCGGGGATTCAGCGTGCGCCGAAGAGCAACCCGGCGAGGCCCGCCAGCGGCAGCAGTGCCATCGGCAGGGCCGGATGGGGCAGGCGCCGCAGGCACCAAACTGCTGCCGGCACGAGGAACCAGCCTGCCCAGTGTGAGAGCGCGTGGCCGAGCGCATCGACCACCACCAGTCCGAACAACCCGGTGACGCCGATGGCGACGCCATCGAGGAAGGACTGCAGCCCGCGCGCCTGTGCAAGGCGTTCGAACGCACGGTGACCCAGCATCGCGAAGGCGAATGCGGGCAGGAAGATGCCCAGCGACACGACGAGGGCGCCGGGGATCCCGCCCGCAACCTGCCCCAGGAACGTCCCGAGCACGACGAGCGGCGCAGGCAGCACGTGCACGATGGCCGCACCGTCCCAGAAGGCCTGTTCGGTGAGCCAGCCGTTCGCCAGCGCGGCATCGTGCAGGAACGGCAGCGCCGTGTAGGCGCCACCGAAGGTCAGCAGGCCGCACTCGAGGCCGGTCCGTGCGAGGTCCATGAGTCCTGCGCTCGCGCCCGTCGGCAGGACCGCGGCCGCCTCGACGACGAGTTGCGGTGCCGGCGCGAGGGTGAGCCAGGCCAGGGGCACGGCGGCCGCGACCAGTGCCGCGATGGTGCGCTGCTGCGCGAGGAGCGCGTGCAGCATGCCGATCGCAGCCAGCACGAGCAGGGACGGTGCGCCCAGCGACGCGAGCAGGAATGCGAGCGCTGCCATGCCGAGGCCGCCCGGATCGTGGATGCACCGGCTGCCAATGCGCAGCACGGCGCGCACCAGCAGGGCGCACAGCACCGCCTGCATGCCCGCAAACGCGCTGCGCCAGCCCGGGGTGAGCTCGCGCGCGCCGTACAGCCACGCGACGGCTGTGGCGAGCATCAGGCCAGGCAGGAGGAACCCGAGCCCTGCCGCGATCGCACCGACACGGCCGCCGCGCACCATGCCCAGCCACACGCACATCTCGGTGGCCTCGGGGCCCGGCAGCGCCTGGAACACGGCAAGAGAGCGGTGGAAGCGCGGGGCATCCACCCAGCCGCGCCGGTCGACGAACTGCTGCTCGAGGGCCGCAAGCTGCGCCACCGGCCCACCGAACGCCGTCAGGCCCTGCTTCAGGAAGGCCCAGAAGATCGCCATGGGGGATTCCCCGGCGGCTGCATCGCGCATGTCCCTGGCCACGTCCCCGCTCATCGCGTGGAAGTCTCCTCCGCGAACCGCCACGGCTGCAGTTCCCTCGGCACCGGCTCGCTGCCGAGCGACAGGCGCACCAGGGAGACGGGCAGTGCGCCGAGGCGCAGCACGCGGTCGTGGAACTCGCGCTCGGTCATGTGTTGCGGCACCAGTTCGCGGTGCAGGGCGCGAAACTGGAGGCCGCCCAGCATGTAGGCGGCCTGGTAGAGCGGCGGATAGGTGCCGCCGATCGAGCGACGTACCTCGCCCTCGGCCGCGGCGGGCTCATGGCCCACGCGCTCGACGAGGTAGTCGATGCACTGGCGCGCCGACCAGTTGCCGAGGTGGTAGTTGAGCGAGAACACGATGCGTGCGCAGCGGTGCTTGCGCCAGTACAGCATGCCCACCCGGTCCTCTGCCGTCTTCGCGAGCCCGAGCTCGTAGAAGCGCATCTCCCAGTGCAGGGCCCAGCCCTCGATCCAGAACGGCGACTCGAACAGCTCCCGCTCCGGCCGGTGGCGCTCCAGCATGTAGTGCTGCAGCCAGTGCCCCGGGATCAGCTCGTGGTGCACCGTGGCGCGGCAGAAGTGCTCGTTGTTGCTGCGCAGGCTCTGCAGCTTCTCACCGTGCGTCATGCCGTCCGTGGGGAACGACAGCTGGATCACCTCGCCGCCCAGGAAGAAGGGATTCACCTTCTGGGCCTCGGGCGACAGCATCGACATGCGCCACCCTTCGCGTGCGAGCGGCGGGATGGTCAGCAACTCGCGCTGCTCGAGGAACTCGATCGCCTCGCGAGCGAGCGCGGCGACCAGCTGTGGCTGTTCGCCCGGCTCGCGGTGCCGCGTCTTCACGTGCTCCATGGCGCGGCGCCAGTCGTCGCCGAAGCCCAGCTCGGCACTCGCTCGCGCCATCTCGGCATCGCACCAGGCGAACTCGCGCTCGGCGATCGCGATCAGCTCGGCGGGCGTGTAGGGGATGTGCTCGAAGGCGAGTTCCTGCAGCAGGGCCTGCTCGCCGATGGGGGCGCCAGGCAAGCTCGAGCCGGCGCTGCGTGCATCGACGAGGTTGCGGCGGACGGATGCGACGAGGCCCGAGAGCGCCTCGTTGGCCTCCCGCCACGGGGTGCGGCACCACCAGCTGAACTGTGGGTCGTAGCCGTCGTGGTGACGGAACCACGACTCGACGGCCCGCTGCAGGGCCGCGAGGCGTTCGGCCGTGCGGGTGGCCACTGCGAGTTCGAGTGCTGCGAACTCGCCCTTGTCGGTGCGCGCGGTCAACTCGCGGGCGCTGCGCGCCGCGGTGTCGAGGGTCGCTGCCGCGGTCTTCGCGTCCACGGGCAACAGCTCGCGCCGCTGCTCGCAGAGCGCCACGAGCGGCTGCGCGAACGCCACGATCCCCGCCGCCGACTGCAACTCGGCTGCTTCGCGTTCCCGGGCCGCGAGCTCCCGCCGTGCATGGTCGCGCAGGCAGTGCAAGTCGATGCGGGCGGCGGTGTCGAGCGTCTCCCAAGGCATCGCATCCCAGGCCGCGAGCTGTTCGCGCAGCCAGTTGCTCGCGAGGTCGCGGTGCTTCGCGCTCATGGGCGTGTCGAAGCGCCTGCGCAGCAACTCGAGGTCGGCGCGGTGGGACACGATCTCCTGGGCCAGTCCCGTGGCATCGGCCTCACGGGTGGTTGCCGCGGCGCCGGCCGTGGGCGGCGCCTGGCAGGAAGCCGGGCCGAGGAGCGTGAGCGACGTCAGTGCAGCAGCGATGAGCCTGCGCATGGCGCGACTCTACGCCGCGCCCCGTCGCGTTCCACGCCCTTGTGCGCGCCGCTCAGCCGACCTTGGGGCCGGCGTTGCGGATCGCGTCGCTCGCCTTGTCGGCGTACTTCTGGAAGTTCTTGGCGAACAGGCCCGCGAGGTGCTTTGCCTTCGCGTCGTAGCCAGCCTTGTCCGCCCACGTGTTGCGGGGGTTGAGGACCTCCGCAGGCACGTTGTTGCAACTCGAGGGCATCGCGAGGCCGAACACCGGATCCGCCACGAACTGGGCCTTCTCCAGCGAGCCGTCGTGGATCGCGTCGAGGATCGCGCGCGTGACCTTGAGGCTCATGCGCTTGCCCACGCCGTGCGGGCCGCCGGACCAGCCGGTGTTCACGAGCCATGCCGTCGAGCCGTTCTTGGCGATGTGGGAGGCCAGCAACTCTGCGTACTTGGTCGGGTGCCAGACCATGAAGGCCGCGCCGAAGCATGCCGAGAAGGTGGCTTCGGGGTCCTTCACGCCCATCTCGGTGCCGGCCACCTTGGCGGTGTAGCCCGAGATGAAGTGGTACATGGCCTGCTCGGGGGTGAGCTTGCTCACGGGCGGCAGCACGCCGAACGCGTCACAGGTGAGGAAGATCACGTTGCGCGGGTGGGCGCCCGTGCAGGGGATCTTGGCGTTGGGGATGTACTCGACCGGGTAGCTGCAGCGCGTGTTCTCGGTGATCGAGCTGTCCGTGTAGTCGACCGTGCGCGTGGGCTTGTCGTAGACCACGTTCTCCAGGACCGATCCGTAACGGATGGCCGCGAAGATCTCGGGCTCGTTCTCGGCGGTCAGGTTGATGCACTTGGCGTAGCAGCCGCCCTCGATGTTGAACACGCCCTCGTCGGTCCAGCAGTGCTCGTCGTCACCGATGAGCTTGCGGCGCGGGTCGGCCGACAGCGTGGTCTTGCCGGTGCCCGAGAGGCCGAAGAACAGCGACACGTCGCCGCCGTTGCCCTCGTTGGCGGAGCAGTGCATCGAGAGCACGCCCTGCTTGGGCATCAGGTAGTTCATGATCGTGAAGACGCCCTTCTTCATCTCGCCCGCGTACTGCGTGCCGAGGATCACGAACTCGCC
>JBEATZ010000330.1:0-4071 GCA_041161695.1 Planctomycetota bacterium
TCGTCAAGGACCTCGTCCTCAAGGACAAGCTCCCCTCGCCGGAGCAGATCCACAAGCGGCTGTCGGAGTACGTCGTCGGCCAGGACCGCGCCAAGAAGGTGCTGGCCGTGGCCGTCTACAGCCACTACCGCCGCCTCAACGCGCGCCACCACAACCCCGAACTCGACCTCGAGAAGAGCAACATCCTGCTCGTGGGCCCCACGGGCTCCGGCAAGACCCTGCTCGCGCGCACCCTCGCGCGCATCCTCGACGTGCCCTTCGCCATCGCCGACGCCACCACCCTCACCGAGGCCGGCTACGTGGGCGAGGACGTGGAGAACATCCTGCTCAAGCTGCTCCAGGCGGCGAACTTCGACGTCGAGAAGGCGCAGCAGGGCATCGTCTACATCGACGAGATCGACAAGATCGGCCGCACCACCTCCAACGTCTCGATCACGCGCGACGTGTCGGGCGAGGGCGTGCAGCAGGCGCTGCTCAAGATCCTCGAAGGCACCGTGGCCAACGTGCCGCCGCAGGGCGGCCGCAAGCATCCCGAGCAGAGCTACATCCAGGTGAACACGGAGCACATCCTGTTCATCTGCGGCGGCACCTTCTCGGGCATCGAGCAGTTCATCAGCCGCAGGCTCGGGCAGAAGATCATCGGCTTCGACGGTTCGAGCGGCCCCGACCTGCCCGAGCTGGCAGAGGTCACGAGCCAGCGCGAGCGCGACCAGCTGATCCCCTTCCTCGACCAGAAGGACCTGATCGACTTCGGCATGATCCCCGAGTTCGTCGGCCGCCTGCCGGTGATCGTGCCGATGCGCTCGCTCACCCGCGAGGAGATCCTGCAGGTGATGACCGAGCCCAAGAACGCGCTCGTCAAGCAGTACAAGGCCATGTTCGAGCTCGACAACGTGCAGATCGAGTTCACGGACGCGGCACTGTGCGCGCTGGCCGACGAGGCCATGAAGCGCGAGACCGGCGTGCGTTCGCTGCGCTCGATGTTCGAGCAGGTGCTGCTCGACATGCGCTTCACGCTGGGCAGCCGCAAGGGCGAGCGCATCGTGATCACGGACGAGTTCGTGCGCGAGCGACTGGCCGCACACGGCCATGCGGAGCCCAAGCGCAAGCGCGATTCGGCCTGACCCTGCCATGGCACCCGCGCCGGCCCTCGCCCTC
Organism: Planctomycetota bacterium; assembly: GCA_041161695.1. Taxonomy (GTDB): domain Bacteria; phylum Planctomycetota; class UBA1135; order UBA1135; family UBA2386; genus JBEATZ01. The sequence goes on from JBEATZ010000330.1 coordinate 1,159, forward strand.
ACCGACCTGACCGACGCACAGCTCGAACAGCTGGTCGTGGATCTCGGCGGCAAGCCGTTCCAGGCGCGGCAGGTCGGGCACTGGGTGTTTCGGCACGGCGCCGTGGACCACGACGGGCTGAAGAACCTTCCGGTTGCGTTGCGGCAGGCACTGGCGCAGCGGATGCCGGTGCGCAGCTCGAAGCTCGAGAAGGCCGACCTCGCGGAGGACGGCACCGAGAAGCTGCTGTTGCGCCTGCACGACGGCGAGACGATCGAGTGCGTCATCATCCCCGAGGGCGAGCGCATCACCCTGTGCGTCTCCTCCCAGGCAGGCTGCCCCGTCGCCTGCGTGTTCTGCGCGTCGGGCATGCTGGGCGTGCGGCGCAACCTGAGCGCGGGCGAGATCGTCGAACAGGTGCTCCACGCGCGCGACCGCCTGCCAACGGGCACGGCGCTCACCAACCTCGTGGTGATGGGCATGGGCGAACCCATGCTCAACCTCCACAACCTGCTGCAGGCGCTCGCGCGCATCCAGGACGAGCACGGCATCGGCATGGGCGCGCGACGCATCACCGTGAGCACGTCGGGCTACCCGAAGCAGATGGCAGAGTTCACCGCCGCGGACCCGCGCGTGAACCTCGCCGTCTCCCTGCACGCCGCAGACGAGGCCCTGCGCAAGCAACTGGTCCCCACGGCGACGAGCAGCATCCCGGAGATCCTCGGCGCCGCGCAGCGCTACTTCGAGCAGTCGGGCCGCGAGATCACGTTCGAGGTCGTGCTGCTGGAGGGCGTCAACGACCGGCCAGTGGACGCCGAGGCCATGATCGACCGGCTCGGCAGCGTGCCGTGCACCGTCAACCTGATCCCGTGGAACGAGGTCGACGAGATCCGCGCCGCGCGCGGGTTGCGGCGCCCTGCAGTGCACCGCATCGACGGCTTTGCCGAGGCGCTGCGCGCGGGCGGACTGAAGGTCACCGTGCGTCGCCAGCGCGGCGCCGATCGCTCTGCTGCATGCGGCCAGTTGCGCCTGCGCGCCCTGCGCGAGAAGCAGGCGGCAGCGCCTGCCCAGCAGGGCTGAGCCTCCCTACGCCACTTCAGCGCGCGGCGCCGAAGCCGCACTGGCGCCAGGCCTCGAACACGCCGACCGCCACCACGTTGCTGAGGTTCATGCTGCGCTGCCCCGCCAGCATCGGGATGCGCACCTGCTGCGCGGCGGGGAACCACGAACGCACCGACGCAGGCAGCCCAGCCGTCTCGCAGCCGAACACGAGGGCGTCGCCGGGCTGCCAGGCAACCGACGTGTACGGCACCGTGCCGTGGGTGGTGAAGGCGAAGCAGCGCGCGGGCGCGGGCGCGCCACCCGAGACGAAGGACTCCCAGTCGGGCCACCTGCGCACCGTCGCCACCTCGTGGTAGTCGAGCCCCGCGCGGCGCACGTCGCGCGCCTCCAGCGAGAAGCCGAGGGGTTCGACGAGGTGCAGCTCGCAGCCGGTGTTGGCCGCGAGCCGGATCACGTTGCCCGTGTTGGGCGGGATCTCGGGGTGCACCAGCACGATGCGGAACATGCCGCGATCATGCCGTGCACCTGCGCGCGGTTCAGCGGATCTCGCCGCCGCCCTCGGCCTTGCGGGCCTCGAGCTTCTTCTCGGCTGGCGCCGGTGCAGCGGGCTTGGGCGCGCTGAGTTCGAGTTCCCTGCCGCGCCGGTTGACCTTCACCGCGACGGGCTTGCCGGCCTCGATCGGGGCCAGTGCCTTCTGCACGTCGGCCGTCGAGCCGATCGCGGCCTCGCCGATCGACAACACGATGTCGCCCGGGCGCAGGCCCAGTGCCTCGGCCAGCGTGCCCTTCTGCACCTGCTCGACCATCAGGCCGCGGCCCTCCTCCAGTTCGAGGAACGCGCGCACGTCCGGCGGGATCTCGTTGCGGACCGTCACACCGAGCCTTCGGTCGTCGGGCGGGGCCACGAGGCCCTGCTCGTCGTCGAGGTCGGGCTGCCCGCGGTCGAGGCGGCCCGGCGGCAGCACGCGCATGCCGCCACCCGGTCCGGGACGGTTCATGAAGAACTGGATGCCTCCCATCCCCTGTTTGTCGAGCACGCCGGGGTGCTTCTCGCGGAAGGTCTCCATGTCCGGCGCCTCGTAGACCTTCTTCACCTCCTCGCCCTTCTCGTTGCGCTCCGTGACCTCGACGCGCACACCATCGGGCCCCATCTGCATCGTCATGCCGCGGCCGGTGCCGAAGCCCTGGCCGGAGCCAAGGCCTGGGCGCTGGCCCGTCGTGGGGCCGCCCTGCTGCATGGCGCGCTCCAGTTCCTGTCGCATCGCATCCATCTGCGACTGCAGGTCCTGGAAGAACCCGTCCTCGAAGAACCGGTGGCGCGGGATGTCCATGCCGAAGTCCCGCTCCAGGTTGCGGAACAGGTCGTCGAAGCGCTGCTCGATGTCGCCCTCCTGCATGCGACGCTCGAGCCGCTGGCCGCGGCGTGCCCCGCCCTCCGGCGCCTGCGCGTCCTGCGATTGCTGCTGCGGCGCGTCCTCGCCGCGCTGCCGGAGTCCCGTGCCGTCCGCGCGCTCGATCTGCCGGATCAGGCGCCGTGCGCGCCATTCCGTCTCCGCGTCGGCGCCCTGGTCGAGCGCCTCACGCAGCGCGGGCAGCGCCTCCTTGCCGACCTCGCGCAACTGCTTCTCGGCATCGAGGCGTTCCCGGTAACTCTCGGCGCCGAGCCTCTCCACCAATGCCTTCAGCGCCGCGGCATCGGGCGCGGACTTCGGCTCCTGCTTCGCGGCAGGGGGCACGGGATCGGCCTTCGGATCCTGGGTCGGGGTCGGGTCCTGCAACGCGAGTGCGGAGGCGAGCAGGACGGAGGAACAGAGCAAGGCAGTGGGAATCGGGAACACGTGGGGTCTCCTCGGATGGCCACGGGACCTCGCC
>JBEATZ010000337.1:0-5681 GCA_041161695.1 Planctomycetota bacterium
ACGCGCAGGCCGAGCAGCAGGTTCGCGCCTTGCTCGGTGCCCCACGCAGCGGTCTTGAACAGTTCCTTGAGGTCGATGCGCCCATCGAGCCCGTCGTCGGGGCCGTCGGCGACATACAGGCTGAAGGTGCCGAGGGCCGTGAACACCGTGACGCGGTACCACGGCCGCCGCAGGCCGGGCATCAGGATCTCGGGGGTGTCGGCGTTGGTGGCCATGCGGCCGAGGGCCTCAGCCGAGCAGTCGAAGCTGCGCACGTCGCCGAGGGGCAACTCGGGCAGCGGCTGCGGCTCGAGCGCCACGAGCAGCGCGTTGGGTTCGGCGCGGAAGGTGCGGCTGCCAGGGATCGCGAACGCATCGCGTTCGTCGTCCCACAGCCGGAAGGCGGTGGGCGAGTCCACCGCCGGGCGCAGCGGCAGGAGACGCGCGCGTCCCTGTGCCACACGGTCGACGCCGAAGTGGTACTGCAGCACGAGGCCGCCTGCTGCAGCGTGGGGGAGACCCGCCACGAACAGCAGTTCGTCCGAGGACCCTGCCGGCAGCGCGGTCTCGATGGCGCGCCGCAGGTCCGCACTCTCGCGCGCGGCCGTTGCATACGCCTGCGACACGACGGGCAGGAAGCACGCCCACGCGAGCACGCTCCCGAGCGCGCACAACCGCGACCCGCACGCCACCACGCCGCACACGGCGCCCAGCGCGAGGTGGAAGTAGCGCAGGTTGTGGAACTGGTCCGGCGTCGACAGGAACCCTGCCATCGGCACGCATGCGATCAGGAACAAGGCGAGCCCGGATGCGAAGGCCTCGCGGCGGAACCACGCAGCGAGGCCGAGTCCCAGGGCCACCAGCAACCCGAGCACCGCCCAGGGTGCCATGAGCAGCGTGAACCCGGGTCCGAACGGGTGCTGCCCCGGCAAGAGGACCTCTGTCGGAATCCACGCGGGCGGCACCAGCAGCTGGAACACGATGTCCGCCAAGCCCGCGGCCATGGCCAGCGGCTCGTAGGTGGTGCCGCTGTAGCCGCCGCCCAGCCTGCCGATGGCGAGCAACCGGCCGACCAGCACGAGCGCGAACAGCGCCCAGTGCGCGGCCGTGAGCCGCAGGGCCGTGCGCAACCGTTCCCCACGCGGCGCCAAGGCGAACGCGGTGGTGCTCAGCAGCGCCGGCGCCGCGAACGCCACTTCCTTGCTGCACAGCGCCAGCAGCAGCAGCACGAGGCTCGCGGTGCGGCCGCCGCGTTGCCCTGCCATGGTGCGCAGCAGCGCCACGATGCTGCCGAGGGTGAACAACGTGGCCAGCAGGTCGCTCCTGCCGGCGACCCAGAGCACCGCGCCCGCATGGCACGGCGCCACCGCCCAGAGCAGGCCGGCGAGGAACGCAGTGGCATCGGTCGCCACGCGCCGCCACGCGAACGCCAGCAGCAGCGCGCTCGCTGCGTGCAGCGCCACGTTGGTGCGCAGGAACCACAAAGGGTCGTCGCCGGCGAGCAGCCGGTCGAGCCAGAAGCTGGTGGTGACCATCGGGCGGTGGAACCACCAGAGGTCCGTGGCCCCGAACTGCGGTCCGAACCAGTCGGCGAGGACGGTTGCCGCGTGCGAGGTGCGCTCGAGCAGGAGCCAGTCGTCGCTCTGCCACGCCGCGACCATCGGCCACCATGCCAGCGCCGCCAGGACGGGCAGCAGGAGGAACCAGCGAGGCGCGGCAGGGAGCGGGTTCAGCACGCGCGCCTCAGATGAGCACGCCCAGCAGTTCCATCTCGAGGATCATCTGGCCGTTGCAGAAGGCCTGCGCGGGGTAGCGCGCGAGGCGGCTGCCGCTGGTCTGGCCGCGCTTCGACACGAAGTAGACGCGCGCGGGCGGCACCACCTGGCCGCGGAACCGCACGTCGTTGAGGCCGCCGAGGCCGATGAACCGGTCGTTGGGCCAGCCCAGGGTCCGCTTGATGAGCAGCGTGGCCGACTGGGCCGCGCCCTCGATCATGAGCACGCCCGGCATGATCGGACGGCCGGGGATGTGGCCGCCTGCCCACCACGGGTTCGCGTCCCAGTCCTTGTAGGCGACGATGATGCCCTGCTCGAGGTCGAGGTGGCAGATGCCGTCGAGCATCTGGAAGTACTCGCGGTGGGGCACCACCTGGCGCAGTTCCTCCGTGCTCACGACGTCCTTGGTGAGGTCGAGCGAACTGAGGTCGACGATCGGCTGGCCCATGGTCGCAACACCCTAGCAGCAAGCCGTGCCGGCAGGAACCGCGGAGGCCGGACTTTGCGTGCTGCGCGGTCCGGGTCCGGCTCAGTTGCGCACGAGGGTGAACTCGAGGTCGGGAACGGGCGTGCCCTCGGTGGCCGTGAACTGCCGCGACGTGCGCTGGTAGCCATCCTTGATCACGTCGACCTGCCAGATGCCGGGCTGGAGGTGCTGGCACGTCCACCTGCCGGACAGGTCGGTCGTGCCCTCGACGACGGTGAGCTTCACTCGGTCCGTGGCCTGCATGCGCACACGCACGTCGGCGAGGCCGTAGCTGCCGGTGTCGCGCACCACGACGGCGACCGGGATGCCGCGCGGCACGGTGATCGTTGTTCCCTGGCTCAGCACCTGGCCGTTGCGGAAGGTCATGCCCGCAGGGTGGATGGTCACCTCGACGGGCTCCATGAGCGGGCTGTGCGCAGGGCCCACGAAGACCCGGTAGTCGCCGGCGAGCACGTCGGCGAACACCACGCTGCCGAATCCATCGGAGGTCCCGTCGTGCACCGGGCGCCCCGGCGGGTCGCCGATCGGCACCATCTTGAGGGGCGTGGCGATCACGGCATTGGCATCCTGGTCGCGGAGCAGCACCGAGAACGGCACACCCGGGGTGACGGACAGGCGCACGCCTTCCTCCAGCGGGTGTTCCTCGGTGATGGCAACGGTCTGCTGGCTGCCGTTGAGGCCCGGTGCGTAGATCCGCACCGCATAGCCGTACTTCGAGAACGGCACGTCGCGCACCTCGAACGTGGGCGTGCCCTTGCCCATCTCGACGCGCTGCGTGCGGACCCAGGGCCGCGTGGCGTTGCCCTGCCCGTCGAGGACGGCCTTGAGCTCGCTCACGGTCACCTGCAGTCCCTGCAGCCGGTCGACGATGGATGCCGCGACCTGCACGTCGCCGCGGATGATGCCGGAGGTCCAGCCGACCGGCTGCGGCGTGGGGCGCGGCTCGGTCACGGGCTCGGGGGTTGGTGCAACCGCGGGTGCGTTGGTGGCGCTGCCCGCCACGGCCGCGGGGCCCCCGGCCTCGGGCTCGGCCACCGGGTCCTGCCCGGGCGGGAGCAGGGTCGCGGGTTCGCTGCCGCCGTTCCACACGGCCCATGCCAGCGCGAGCGCGGCCAGCACGGGCAGGGCGAGGAGGAGGGCGCGAGACTTCATGGCAGCTGGATAGTATGGCCGGGAGCCCGCGCAACGCACGGCGTTGCGTCCCGACTCCATGCCGAGCCTCCGCCATCGACTGCACGCCCGTGCCGTTTGTTCCCTCCTCGCGCTCGCCGCGGGCGCAGGGGCGCAGGGACCCACTGCTGCGTTGCCGGCCTCCCCGCTGTTGGCCCGCCTGCCCGATGCCTGCATCGCGGTGGCCCTGGTGCCCGACCCCGTGGCCGCGGTGGCGCGCATCGGCGAGGCACTGGGTGAGGTCCCGGCCGAACTGCCGGAGGAGCAGCGCGCCCTGATCGGCATCGGCCTGCTGGCGCTGCCGCGCATCCTCGGCGGCACGCCTGCGGAACTCGCCGAGCGGCTGGGCAAGGGCGGCATGGCCCTCGGCCTCGTGCTCGACGGCGCGGCCCCTGCCGTGGTGGCGGTCGCGCAGCCCGGAGACGTGGATGCCGCCATCGAGTGGGTGCGCACGAAGCCGCAACTGCGGTGGAGGCGCGAGGGCGGCACGCTGCTGCTCGCCAGCACGGTTGGCGCACTCGGCCGATTCGATGCTGCGCAGCCCACGGGCGCTTGGGTCGGCCGCTTCGGTGGCGCCGCCCCGGCCACGGCCGTGGCCCTCGTCGAACTCGACCTCGTGCGGGTGCGCGAACTGCAGGGTGAGGCAGCAACGGCGCAACCAGAGGGCTTCGGCGCCGCGCTGCTGTTCCCGGGCCTCGTGGCCGCGGGCAAGGTCGCGAACACGCTGCGGCTCGAACTGCACGGCGGCGAGGAACTTCGCATCGAGGCGGCTCTCGGGGCCCTGGAGGACGCGGGTGCCATCGCAGCGCTCTCAAACGGGTTCCGCGCGCGAGCGGTGCCGACCGTCGACGACCGTTTCCTGCTCTACGCCTCGCTCGACCGCTCGCTGCACGCCTTGTTCAGCGGCGCGGCTGGCGATGGTGCACTTGCGCAGGACGCTGCGGTGTCCGGCTTCCTCGCCACCGCGGACCTGCTGGACGGTCCCAACTCGTTCGTCGACGGCCTGCTGGGCAGGCTGGAGGAGCCCATCCACCTCATGGTGTTCGCGACGCCGCCTGCGAGCGCGGGCGAGCCGATGTTCGTGCTGCCGGGGCTGGCCCTCGCCGCACGCATGAAGGACGCGAAGGTGGCAGAGGTGATGGAGCAGGTGCTCGGGTTCGTCAACATCATCGGCAACGCCGAACGCGGGCAGCGCAACCAGCAGCCGTTCCTGATCGAGCGCCTTGCCGACGGCGAGGCGCGCGGACTCACCTCGGTGATGACGGACTGGCGCGGTCCGGGCCTGCCGCCCCTCGAGGCGGCGATCCAGCCGACCGTGCTCGTGCAGGACGACCTGCTTGCCGTGGCGACGACGCAGGATGCCGCACGGAGGGCGCTTGCAGCACTGCGCGGCCCCTCGCAGCAGGTCGAGGGCGACCTGCTGGTGGTGCGTGGTGCGCCGCTCGCCGCGAGCCTCGAGCGCGACCTCGCACCCCTCGTGCTGGCACGCCAACTGGACGAGGGCGAGACGGCCGAGGAGGCGCGGCGCTTCTGGACCTCGGCCATCGTGCTGTTGCGCGAACTGGACGGTTTGCGCTGGGGCTATGGCACGCGCGACGGTGCACTTCGTGCGTGGCTCTCGCTGCGGAGGAAGCAATGAGCCTGCTGGCCCCCTGGGCGCCGAGCGCCGCGGACCCGTTCGACCTGCGCAAGGCCGGCCACCTGCTGCGCCGTGCCGGCTTCGGCGGCTCGCTGCGCCAGCGCCGCGAGCTGGTCCGCATGGGCGTCGATGCCGCCGTGCAGTCGCTCTTCCCGCAGGCGGATGCGCCTGCGGTCGATCGCCCCCGGTTCGACGCGGTGGTCAGCCTCGGCGACATCGACCGCGTGCGCAGCTGGCGCGTGCTGCTCGCGCTCGAGTCGGCATCGCCCCTGCGCGCGCGCATGGCTGCCTTCTGGCACGACCACTTCGCCACCTCCAACCTCAAGGTGCTCGACCCGCGAGCCATGGCGCTGCAGCAGGCGCTCTTCGACGAGAAGGGCCTGGGGACGTTCGACGACCTGCTGCTGGGCGTCGCGCAGGACCCTGCCATGCTGCGCTGGCTCGACAACGACGTGAACGTCGCCGGCAAGCCCAACGAGAACTTCGCTCGCGAGCTCTTCGAGTTGTTCGCCCTCGGCCGCGGCGCCTACACCGAGGCCGACGTGCGGGAGGCAGCGCGCGCCTTCACCGGCTGGCACGTGCGGGACGGCAGGTTCTACTTCGCGAAGCGCCTGCACGACGAGGGTGCCAA
>JBEATZ010000339.1:0-3869 GCA_041161695.1 Planctomycetota bacterium
CTTCAACGGCGGCCGCGTCGACGACCTCGGCTACGTCTACCAGAACGCCTCGCTGCCCGCGGGCTCGCTGGTCTTCTACCTCGTCGACCTGGGCTTCGCCCCGGGCAACCTCTACCTGCCGCTCAGCTCCTTCATGCCGGGCTCGACGGGCGTGCTCTGCCTGTCGCCCAACCTGCAGAACATCGGCCTGACGGTGAGCAGCGGACCGCAGACCAACTTCACGTTCCTGATCCCGAGCGCCGCCCGCGGCCTGCTGGGCGCCTCCGGCCTCAGCCAGATTGCGGTCACGGCCATCGGTTACGACGTGACGACCGGCGCCCTGGCCGGCGCGCCCTGCGCCGCCCAGAAGTTCTGATCGACTGACGTTCGTTCCCGGTTCCGCGCCCGCGCAGGTCGTCCCTGCGCGGGCGCTGCTGTTTCCGGGCAGGGCTTGCATCGACACGCGCACGCGTGCGCCGTAACCTCCCTGCCCCCCATGGCAGACCTGGTCAAGGAAATCGCCCGCCGGCGCACGTTTGCGATCATCTCGCACCCGGACGCGGGCAAGACCACGCTCACGGAGAAGCTGCTGCTGTACGGCGGCGCCATCCGCGAGGCCGGCTCGGTCAAGGCGCGGCGCGGCCAGTCCCACGCCACCTCCGACTGGATGGAGCTGGAACAGAAGCGCGGCATCTCCATCACCAGCTCCGCGCTCCAGTTCGAGTACCAGGGCAACTGCATCAACCTGCTCGACACGCCGGGCCACCAGGACTTCTCCGAGGACACCTACCGCACGCTCGTGGCCGCCGACGCGGCCCTCATGCTCATCGACGGTGCCAAGGGCGTCGAGCCGCAGACCATCAAGCTCTTCAAGGTCTGCCGCGACCGCGGTATCCCCATCGTCACCGTGGTCAACAAGATGGACCGCCCGTCGCGGTCGCCCCTCGACCTGATGGACGAGGTGGAGAAGGTGCTGGGCATCACGATGGTGCCCGCAACCTGGCCGATCGGCTCCGGCCCCGACTTCCGCGGTGTCTACTCGCTGCGCGACAGGCAGGTGTTCCTCTTCGAGCGCACCGCCCACAACGCCACGCGCGCAGGCGTGCAGACGAGGGGCCCGGACGACCCGGCCATGACCGAGATGCTGGGCGAGGCCGCGCACATCAAGCTGCTGGACGACCTCGCCATGGTCGAGACGTGCGTGGAGCCGTTCGACTTGCAGCTGTTCCTGAAGCAGAAGCAGTCGCCCATGTTCTTCTGCTCGGCGCTCACCAACTTCGGCGTCGAGAACATCCTGCAGCGCTTCATCGAGATCGCGCCGGCCCCGGGTCCGCTGCCGACGCTCGAAGGAGAGATCGCCCCTGACGCGCCCTACTTCAGCGGCTTCGTCTACAAGGTCGCGGCCAACATGGACAAGCAGCACCGCGACCGCATCGCGTTCCTGCGCGTCACGTCGGGCCACTTCGAGCGCGGCATGACCGCGAAGCACCTGCGCCTGCACCGCGAGGTGCGCCTGTCGCACCCGCACCGGTTCTTCGGACAGGAGCGCGTGTCGATCGAGGAAGCATGGCCTGGCGACGTGATCGGCCTCATCAACCCGGGCCTGTTCCGCGTCGGCGACGTCATCACCTCGGGCCCGGACTTCGAGGTTCGCAACTTCCCGCGCTTCGCGCCGGAGATCTTCGCCCAGGCGGCTCCCAAGGAGCCGTCCATGAGCAAGGGCTTCCACAAGGCGCTGGAGCAGCTGGGCGAGGAAGGCGTCGTGCAGATCTTCTGGCCGCGCATCGGCGCACGCGAACCCATCCTGGGCGCCATCGGCGAGCTGCAGCTCGAGGTGTTCCAGTGGCGTCTCGAGAACGAGTACAACACCGAGGTGCGCATCGCGCGCAAGCCGTGGACGCGCGCACGCTGGCTCGCCCACGCGACGCAGGAGGTCATCGACCTGCTGCCGGTCGTCGTGAAGGACGAGGTGGGCAGGCTCGTCGCGCTGTTCAACTCCGACTTCGAGATCGAGTACGCCAAGTCGCGCTACAAGGGACTCGAGCTGCTGGAGGCGCCGCCTGCCGAGGAAGACCTCGGCGACTGAGCGCGCCGGGGCGAGCGTGGCTCAGCGCCTGCTCGGCCGCGGCGGGAGCTTCTGCTCCTCGGCCCTCGCATCCGCCTCGCGCAGCAAGCGCTCGAGTGGCCCCCAGGACGGCTGGTGCTGCTTCACGTCCTTCGGCTTGCGATCGCCCGCCTCGATGCGGAACGAGGAGAGCTCCATCGGACGGTCCACCTCGAGGGCCGTGACCTCGATGCGCTGGATGGGCTTGCCGTCCTGCAGGTAGACGACCTCCAGCATCGCGTCATCGGGGGAGCGCAGGAACACCTCGACGCGGTCCGCGAGCGGCAGGTCGCCGACCTGCTGCGGATCGAGGCCCGGCCGCACGTCGCCGCCGACCCAGGTGCCCTCCGCGCCCTTGCGCGGGGTGCTGCTGAGGACGCGTAGCTCGTACATGCGGGCGAGGTCGGCCAGCATCGCGCTGCCGAGCGGGGACTCGGCCCTGCCGTCGTCGACCCCGGGCAGGCCCTCGCCCTTGTCGAGCAACCGGCTCGCCCACACCACGTCGGCCACCAGCGCGGGTTCCATGGCGAGGTACACCTGCCCGAAGGTGGGCGTGTCCTCCAGCATCCGCACCCCGTCCGGGGTCTTCACCGTCTCCATGCGACCCTTCAGGCCGTCGTCGAAGGCGAACTCCACCACCGCGTGCAGGGCAGACTGTTCTGCCCGCAGGACACGCAGCGTGCCCTTGGTCGTGAACGAGGGACCGCCCGGGTACGCACCCGAGGTCTGGAGTTCGAGGCGGATGGTCTTGAAGCCGGCCTCGGTGGCGCGCATGCGCGCGAGGGCCGCTGCCACCGCGGGATCGAGGGCGGTGGCCTCCTTCGCCGCAGGGGCCGGAGCCGGGACCTTCTGCGGTTCCTGCGGCTTCGCGGGCTCCTGGGCCCGTGCGGCAACCGGAGCCAGCAGGCCGGCGAGGGCAAGGAACACGGCGGCAGGAACGGGTTTGGTACGCTTCATGCAGTTGGTCCGAAGGCGCGGATGATACCGGGGCGCCCCCCGGCTGGTCCCATCGGCTGCCACTTCCAAACACCATGCCAGCCCGACTCCTTCCACGTGCGGTCGTCTTCTCGCTGTGCGCCCTTGCCGGGCTCACCCCCCTCCGCGCCGACGAGGTCCGCCTCGGCGACGGGCGGGTGCTGGTCGGCAAGGTCCAGCGCACGGAGGGGCGCGTCGTCGTCACCACGCGCGAGGGCGTGGTCGAGGTCGACGCCGGTCTCGTCACCCGCATCCGCACCGAGGCCGAGCTGCGGGCTGCGCTGGTCGAACTGGAGCGCAAGGCGGGCGCGACCGCCTTCGCGCGGCTGCAACTCGCCCAGGAGGCATGGGCCATGGGACTCGACCAGGACGTGTGGCGGCACCTCGATGCCCTTTGCGCCATGCCCACGGAGGGCACGACCCTCGACATGCGGCGCGAGGAGTTCCTGCTGCGCCTCGCACCGGCGTTCCTGCCCCCGCAGTCCCTTGCGGCCCCCGCGCCCGAGTTCGTGCGCGCCCTGCTGCAGCGCGCCCCCCGCGACTGCAGCCCGGGCCGCCGCGAGGCGCTCGTGGCGCTCCTGGCGCGCGATGCCGCGGGCGAGGCAGAACTGCGCCGGCTCGCGCGCAGCGACCGCGAACCGCACCGGCGCCAGCTCGCCGTGGGCGCGCTGCAGCGCCGCGGCGGCAGCGCCAACCAGTCGTTTGCCAGGCGCACCCCAGTCCACGATCCGTCGGAAAGCGTGCGCGACCAGGTGGTGGCTTCCCAGCCGCAGGCCGAGCGCGACGAGGCCCCGAACAAACACGGCGCCCC
>JBEATZ010000304.1:0-2833 GCA_041161695.1 Planctomycetota bacterium
GCTCTGCGAAGCCATGCGTCGACTCTGCTGCGACTCGGCTCTGCGCACCCGTTTCGCAGAGAACAGTTTGGCTGCTGCGCGCCGATACGACCGAACTGCGCTTGCTGGGAGAATGCTTGCCATCATCGAGGCCGCTACCTGACCTCATGCCCGATGCCATGGGCGTTTAGCTGGAGGTTTCGGTGCGGAATGCCGATACAGCCAAATCGCAGCTACTGTTTCATCTTGCAGGCCATCCCATGAAGATCGCTGTCATTGGTTCCGGTTATGTGGGCCTCGTGGTCGGCACCTGCTTCGCCGACACGGGCAACAAGGTTTATTGCGTCGACGTGGACGAGAAGAAGATCGCACGCCTCCAGGCAGGCGAGGTGCCGATCTTCGAGCCCGGCCTCGAGGAGCTGATCCAGCGCAACGTGCAGGAGGGTCGCCTCACCTTCAGCACCGACGTGGCCCCGGCCATCAAGAAGGCCTCGGTGATCTTCATCGCCGTGGGCACGCCGCCTGGCGAGGATGGCAGCGCCGACCTGCGCTACGTGCTGGCGGTCGCCGACTCGATCGGCACCCACATGGAGAGCCCCAAGACCGTGGTGCTCAAGAGCACCGTGCCCGTGGGCACCAACAAGAAGGTGCGCGCACGCATCGCGGCGAAGACCAGGATCGACTTCGACGTGGTGAGCAACCCCGAGTTCCTCAAGGAGGGCGCCGCCATCGAGGACTTCACCAAGCCCGACCGCGTGGTGATCGGCTGCGAGACCGAGATGGGCCGCAAGGTGATGGAGGAGCTGTACAGCCCCTACCTGCGCACCGGCAAGCCGCTGTTGTTCATGGACCCGGCCTCGGCCGAGATGACCAAGTACGCCGCCAACGCCATGCTCGCCACGCGCATCTCGTTCATGAACGAGATGGCGCGCATCTGCGAGGTCGTGGGCGCCGACGTCAACCACGTGCGCAAGGGCATCGGCACCGACGCGCGCATCGGCTTCCCGTTCCTGTTCGCGGGCGTCGGCTACGGCGGCTCGTGCTTCCCCAAGGACGTGCGCGCGCTGGTGCAGACCGCGCGTGAGCACGGCTACGAGCCGCACATCGTGCCGGCCGTGGAGGAGGTCAACCAGGAGCAGAAGCACCTGCTGGTGCAGAAGGTGCTCAAGCACTTCGGCAACGACCTGAAGGGCAGGCACTTCGCGCTGTGGGGCCTCGCCTTCAAGCCCAAGACCGACGACATGCGCGAGGCGCCGAGCCTCGTGGTGATCGAGGGCCTGCGCGCCGCCGGCGCCACCGTCACCGCCTTCGACCCGGAGGCGATGAAGGAGACGAAGCGCATGATCGGCGATGCGATCCAGTACGCCGACAACGCGCTCGACGCCTGCAAGGGCGCCGATGCGCTGATCCTCGTGACCGAGTGGAGCGAGTTCCGCCACCTCGACCTCGAGGAGATCAAGCCGCTGCTCAAGGGCCGCGTGCTCTTCGACGGCCGCAACATCTGGGACCCCGCGCGCGTGCGCGCGCAGGGCTTCGAGTACCACGGCATCGGCGTCCGCTGAGCGCGGCGCCGACCCTTCACTTCGCGCCGCCGGCTCCCTTCTGCGCGGCTTCCAGCTGCTGGGCGTCCTTTGCGGCGCCCGTCTGCTTGTCGCGCGCGCGCTGCAGCGCCTTGCGGCTCGACATCTCCTCCAGCAGCTTGCGCAGCCGCTGGCCCTCCGACGCGTCGTCCTCGGCAGCACCCTGCACGGCTTCCTCGGCATGGCCGATGGCGCGTGAGGCGCCATCGAGGTCGCCCTTCTCGATGAGGGCACGCGCGAGGAAGTTGGCCGACTCGATCACGAGGCGGGGCTTCTCGGCGGACTCCAGCGCGGCACGGAACAGCTCCAGCGCCTCGTCCGGCTTGCCCATCTCCTGCAGGAGGCGCGCCTGCCACAAGCGCGCGTCGTGGGCGCGGCTGGATGCAGGGTCCATGGCGGCAGCCCTGGCATAGCCCTGCAGCGCTGCCTCCAGCTTCTTCTGGCGGCGCTGCATGTCCGCGGCCTCCAGCGTGCCGCGCTGGCCGTAGCGCGCGGCATCGAGGCCGGCAGCGGCCAGGAATGCCTGCTCCGCGAGCGCGAGGCTGCCGTGGCGACGCCACAGGTCCGCCTCGCTGAAGCGCGCGGCTGCCGCGGCCGCTGGCTCCGCGGCGAAGTCGACTGCGACCTTCTCCCACGCCCTCGCAGCCTGCTCGAGGGCCGTGAGGCGCTCGGCGTCCTTCTTGCCCTTCACCTGCTCCTCCAGCGCCTTGGCCCCGCGCATGGCCTCGCGGGCCGTGGCGCTGATGGCGGGCCGCGCCGGCTTCTTCGCCGCGGCCTCGACGGCAGCAGGCCTGCCTGCCGGATCCTGGGCCACGACCGGCTCGATCCAGCCGAGCTGGAACGACACGAGCGCACCCACCACCCATCCGATCATCTTCTTGGCGATCATCTTCTGCTTCCTTCCGTTGGTTGCGAACTGCTGCACCGTGCAGCAGCTCAGGGGTCGAGCAGTCCGGCACTCCGTGCCCTGTGCTCGAAGATCTTGCGCAGGCTCCTGCGACTGCGGTGGAGCCGCGACTTGACGAGGTCGACGCGGATGCCGGCACTGCGCGCAAGGTCGGCAGTGGGCACGCCGCCGTGGAACCGGACCAGCAGTTCGCGGTTGCACGGAGTCAATCGCTCCAGCACCTGCGGCAGCTGGGCCGCGAGCCACGCACGCGCCACGGGCACGCCGTTAAGTCGCAGGCACGGTTCGTCCTCGCGCACCGTGCCCGTGCACGGCTCGCCCGAGATCCACCACGACCGGGCGCGCTGTTCCCGCGCCTCCCGCAGCC
>JBEATZ010000390.1:0-24742 GCA_041161695.1 Planctomycetota bacterium
TGCAGCACCTTCAGCTCCGCATCGCCCGCGCGCGCGCCCAGCACGGTGACGCGATCGGGGAAGTCGCGGTGGCGGTAGGAGCCCGGCGTCCACACCGGCATCCAGAACGGAGTCGATGTGCCGCCCGGGCGCTCCACGCGCACGGCGACCTCGAGGCGGATCTCGTTGCGGTCGCCCGCGTCCTTCGCGATCACCGTGTAGTGGACCGGGTCCTGCGCCGGTGCGAATGCGGTGAGAACGATGCACAGCATCGCGGCCGCGCCGAGGATTCGTTGGGAACGGGAGTTCGTGTTCATGGCGTCGATCTGCTGCGGAAACTCTCTCCACACACAGTTTCGGCGCACCTTGTTTCCAGCGAAAGAAGCACTGCAAGAGCGCTGGAAAAGCGGCCCGTTGACGACATCGCACGCCGCTATGCTGCGTTGCCCCAGGAGGCACGCCGATGCAGCACGAGCGCGACGAAAGCGAAAGGCAACATGCGAAGCCCTCGACGGCGAGGCTCGTCGCCGCGGTGCAGCTCCTCGGCGAGGAGGATCCGCGCATCCAGCTGCGCGTGCGCGCGCAACTGCTGCGCTGGTCCAGTGACGCGCTGCCGACGATCCGCGCCGCCGCCGAGTCCGCGGACCCGGTCGTGCGCACGCGCGCGCGCTCGTTGCTGCGCAGCATCGAGGTGCGCGCAGAACTCGCGGAGTTCGCCGAGCTGCGCCTCGACCGCGCCAACCGCAGGTATGCAGGCCCGCTCCTGCAGGGCGCGGTGCAGCTCACCCGCATCGTCAGGCCCTTCGGGCCCGATGCAGACCAGCTGCAGCAGGCACTGCACGGCGAGGCCATGCTGCTGCGGCGCCGCAGCGCCGGACGCAGCCTTCCCGTCTGCGCGCGCCTGCTGAGCGAGCACATGGCCGAGCGCATGGGCTTCTACGGCGGCGAGGCCAGCGGTCGCGATGCGCGCAACGTGCTGTTCGACGGCGTGGTCGAGGGCCGCTGTGGCGTGCCCGTGACCCTCTCGCTGGCGTACCTGCTGGTTGCACGATGGGCCGGGATGCAGGCAAGCGGCGTCGCGATGCCGGATCACTACCTCGTGCGGCTGCACGGCAGGCGTCCGCTGCTGCTGGATCCCTTCCACGGTGGTCGCGTGGTGACGCGCAACGACTGCGTGCGCTACCTCAAGGCCGGCGGCCACGGCAAGGCGAGCAGCCAGCTCGTCGACCAGTCGGACCGCCAGGTGCTTGCGAGCTACCTGCGCGCCGTGCGGCGTGCCACGGCATGCAACATCCACCTCGACGCCGGGCAGCCCATCGACGAGGCGCTCGCGGAACTCGACACCGACTGAGCGCCCGGCTCAGGGCGTGACGGACTGCAGGTCCGCAGCCAGCTCGATGGCGCCGTCAAACGTGCTCGCGGCCTGGGCCCGCAGGTCGTGGCCCTCGCACTGCGGGTAGAAGTGCGTGAGCATGAGCCTGCGTGCCCGTGCCCGCTGCGCGTGGCTGCCCGCGAGCGAGGGCGTGAGGTGCCCTTCGACCCGCTGACCGTCGGGGAACGCCGCATCGCACACGAAGAGGTCTGCTTCCCGTGCCAGTTCGACCAGTTCGTCGCACTCGTCCGCATCGCCACTGAACACCGCGGTGCGGCCGGCGTGTTCGAACCGGTAGCCGAGGCTCTGCGCCGTGTGCCGGATGGGCAGCCAGCTCACGTCCAGCGCGCCGAGGCGCATGCTGCCGGGAGCGAGCTCGACGAGGTCCAGCCGGTAGTCGCGTGGCGCAAGCCACGGCCATGCCTCCGTCAGCAGGCGCACCAGCCGCAGCAGTCCAGGTGCAGCATGGACGGCAATCGGCTTCCTGCCGGCGTACTGCGGGCCGTGCAGGGCGAAGAGCAGCGCGGCGAGGTCGGAGCAGTGGTCGGTGTGGAAGTGGGTGAGGAACACGGCATCGAGTCGTTCGATGCCCACGCCTGCCTGCGCGAGGCGCCGCAGGGTGCCCGGGCCGCAGTCGACCATCACCGTGGTGCCGGGCGCCTCGACGAGGTAGCCAGCCGGGAAGCGATCGGGGACCGGCACCGCGGTGCCGGATCCGAGCACGGTCACGCGCATGGGCCGTGGAGCCTCACCGCGAGCCGCCCTGCTTCTCCAGCGCCGCGAACTCCTCGGGCGTGTTCACGCTCTTCCAGAACTGCATGGCCGGGTCGAAGCTCCGCAGCTTCGCCTCGTCCACGAAGTTCGTGCGCACGCGCTCGGCGAGGCTGCGGGGCGTGTCGATGCCTTCCTTCAGCATCTGCCGGATCACCGGCAGCGTGTCGAGCCGGTAGACGGCGCAGAGCGCCTGCAGGTGCCCGTCGGCGCGCGGGATCGCAAGCTGCGCGTCGCCGAGCTGGTTGGCGAGCCAGCTCACCGACTCACCGGTCAGGTAGGGGTGGTCGCAACCGGTGACGAAGACCGCATCCGCAGGCGATGCGTTGCCGCTGCCGAGGAGCGCTTCCATGCCGGTGGCGATGGCGCCCAGCGGGCCCGAGCCGGGCGTCTCGTCGGCCACGGTGTCCGACTCGATGTTGTAGGGCGGCAGTTGCTGCCCCGGTTCGCGCGCAACCACGACCACGGGCCAGGCGCAGTCGAGGAGCAGGTCCACGGCATGGCCGAGGAAGGTCGTCCCGCGGAAGGGCAACGACTCCTTGGGCCTGCCCATGCGCCGGCTCCTGCCGCCTGCGAGGATGATGGCTGCGAGCTGCATGGGCGGGTGTTTTGGAGGATCCGCACCCGGCCCACAAGAACCATTTCCGTCGCGGCGCCCCGGCTCGCACCTTCTCGCGGCACCGGTATGGAAACTCACGGTGCAACGGCCGATCCTGCGCCACCCGCAATGAACTCCCCGACGCCACGTTCGGCCGACCTCGTCTCTCCGTTCAAGCTCCGCATCCAGTGGAAGGACGGGAGCGCGACCGAGCACGGCGCCTGGGACCTGCGCATCGCCTGTCCCTGCGCCATGTGCGTCGAGGAGACCACGGGCCGGAAGCTGCTCAATCCCGACCATGTCGACAAGCAGATCCTGCTGCTGGGCGTCGAGCTGGTCGGACGGTACGCGCTGAACTTCATCTGGTCCGATGGCCACAAGACGGGGATCTTCTCGTGGCCCTACCTGCGCCAGCTGGCGGGCCTCGGCGGGAACCCGGCGTGAAGGCCGTGGCGAAGGGCGGGCCATGGGATCCGTGGCAGCAGGCGCTCGAGCGCGTGCTGGATGCCGTCGACTGGCGCGCGCTCGGCGACGTCTACTTCCACGAGGACGGGGAGCAACTGCTGCGCAACCGCCGGGAGCCGCTCCAGCGCCTCGGCACGATCTGGGCGCGTGCCCTGCTGCGTCGCCTGCCGCCTGCGGGCAGGTCGCTGCACGTGGGTGCCGGACTCGCCGAACTGCCGGCCATGCTCGCGGAGATCCTCGTTGCCGGGCGCAGCGTGCGCGCCGTCAACCTGCGCGGCGAGGAGTGTGCGATCCTCGACCGTGCGCTGCAGCAGGCCGGGCTCGCCGACCGGCTGCGCATCGAGCACGGTGACGCGGGTTCGATCGATCCGGCCGAGCGGTACGACCACCTCGGGGTCGTGAGCCTGTTCACGGATCCCGAGACCTGGCCCACCCTCAGTGACATCAGTTACGGACGCATCTGCCCGGTGCAGATCGACGTCGATGCCTTCGTGCGCGAGCGCGACCACGCGCGTTCGATCGCCGTGCGGCTGTGGGGCCTGCTGCAGCGCCCCGGCTGGATCACCACCTCGGCAGACGAACTGGGCTGGTTCCTCGACCGCGCCGATGCGGAGGGCGTGCCCGTCGAGGCCGACGACGCCCTCATCGAGACCGCCATGGTGGGCGATCCGATCGGGTTCGTGCACGTCGGCTGAACCGGCGCGGCGGCTACTGCAGCGTGATCGTCACCGGGTTGGTGACGGCGCTGAAGCTGGGGGTGCTGTCGAGGAGCACTGCGGCAAAGTGGCCGGTGCCCGGCGCGAACGGCACGGTCGGCGGGATCGCGAAGGTCGCGAGGCCGGTGCCCTGGGAGTCCAGCACGCCGAAGAACTGGCTGAACACCGAGGTGTTGAGGAACTGCAGGCCCAGCATCGTGCAGGCGTCCTGGTTGATCGGCACCGTGAGGGAGCCGAGCTGGGTGCCCGGCGTGGTGCCCGAGCACCCCCAGACGACGAGGTAGGCGGTGCCCGGCGCAGCGCAGCGTGCGATCACCGTGGGGCGTGCCGTGCCGGAGGCGGCAGGGATGCTGATCGCATCCTTGGGCCAGGTGAGGTCGTCGCGGAACTCCAGCGTGGGAGTGCACGGCGGCGTGGTCGCCAGCAGGGCCGAGATCGCCGTGTTGTTGTTCTCGTTGGCCTCGAGCGCCACGTTGGTCCGGTCCACCTGTGCGAACAGGATCTGGGTGCCGGCGCGGATCGTCATCGGCACCCGGATGCGGCGTGCGATGGTGGTCGAGGCACCCGGGGCCAGCGAGGGCACGGTGACCCTGCCGAGGTAGTTGTCCGACGTGCTGAGCGCAGAGTCGGGGGAGGCGAAGTGCTCCAGGGCGACGCTGGGCGAGGTCGCGGGGCCCTCGTTGCGCACCGTGGTCGAGATGTCGATCTCGCTGCCGGGTGCGGTCGTCACCGTGTTGTTGCGGAAGTCGGTGATGCGCAGTTCGCACGCGCTGGGCGAGACGATGTCGACGTTCCACGTGCGCGTCTCGTTCATCACGCCATTGGGGTCGGAGCGCACGAGCGGGGTCTGGTCGGTCACCGTCACCGACACCGTGTGGCGGCCGAGGCTCATGCCCGTCGTGTCCAGTTGGTAGGTGGTGCCGGTGTTGCCGGCGACCACGTTGCCGTCGAGCTTCCAGGTGACCGAGGTGCCGTTCGCGGGCGGGACGATGTTGTTGAACGAGAACTGCTGGGTGTTGCCCGGCTGCAGCACGAGGTTGGTGGTCGAGGGGATCGGGTTCTCGATCGAGGTCACCACGTAGTTGAGTGCGCGCGTCGTCTGTTCGACGCACACGGCGCACAGCGGAACGCCGAGGTTGCGCATCAGGCAGTTCTGCGCCGGCCGGTACAGGCCGTAGAGGTAGTAGCCCGCGCCCTGGAAGGCCGTCGCGCTGATGCCGCCGGTGCCCCACCAGTGCGACCACTTCTGGCCGCTCGGCGAGGCCGTGATGTTGGCCTGGCCGGGCTCGCCGCCGGTGTACGTCTGGTTGGGGTAGTCGTACTCGTCCGCGAGCCCGGCCAGCGAGTGGCCCACCTCGTGGATCTGCACCTCGTTCATCGAGCTGCCGTTGTACGAGACGGCGAACTGCGCGGCGCAGCCGCCGTAGCGCGAGTCGTTGACCATCACGATGACACGGCCCTCGTTGGCCGGCGCGAGCGCGGCGTCGGAGAGGGCGAGCGTCGTGTTGCTGATGTAGAGGCAGCGCGCCACGCCGCTGGTGTTGTACGCCGACCCGTAGACCGGGTTGCGCACGAGCGGCGGGTTGGTGTCGGGATGGTTGGCGCCGGACATCGTGCTCGCGCGGAACACGGTGTGCACGTTGATGTACGAGGCGAAGGTCGAGTAGGGCGGACGCTGGAGCAGGGCGGTCAGGAAGCTCGTGCAGTCCTGGTCGAAGCGCGCCTGCTCGGCCGAGGTGTACCCGTCGCCGAGGATCACCATGTCGTAGCGGCTCGAGGTCGTGCCGCTGCTGAGGATCGTGCGGACGGTGGGGGCCTGTGCGACCAGCGAGACTGCGAGCACGGCAACGGCCGCGAGTGCGGTGAAGGGTCTCACTTCGCTCCTCCCGCGAGCAGCGTGCGCAGCCCCTGTGCATCGAGGGTGCCCAGCTGCGCCTCACCGCGCAGGATCACGTAGTTCGCCGCCTCGGCGAAGCGCGGGACGTTGAGCAGGATGCCCACCTGCGTGCTCTTCACGATGCAGCCCGTCACCTTCGGCGGCTTGCCGATGTTGGCGGGGTCGAGGTCGAAGGCGGACAGGTCCATCGGCACGGAGACGAGTTCGTTGCCGGCGCCGTCGCGGACCGACAGGCGGAACTCGGAGGGCTTGGGCCTGGCGGGGCCGCCCGCGGGCGTGTCCTTGGCGACGGCAGCGCTCACGCGCAGTGCCTTCACGTTGCCCTCGACCACCAGCACGTAGTGGCCGGTCGGTTCGGAGAACGAGGCGAACCAAATCGAGGCGAGCAGGAGTGCTGCAAGTCCGGTGCGGGAGGGCGGCTTCGTCATGGGCTCGTGGCGCAGGTACGCGATGCCATGGCAGTCTACCTCTGCGAGACCGTGGACACGGGGCCCCCCGTCGCCAGAATCCCCCGATGGACTTCCGCGACCGCGTATTGCTGGCCCCCCTCACGAAGGGCGGCAACCTGCCCTTCCGGCGTCTCTGCGTCCGCCTCGGCGCCCGGACCACGGTCTCGGAGATGGCCTACGCATGGCAGGTCTGCAAGGGCAGCCCCACCGAGAACGCGCTGCTGCGGCGCCATGCCGACGAGCCCTGTTTCGGCGTGCAGCTGGCCGTGTCGCGCAGCGACAGCGCCGTGCAGGCCGCAAAGATCGCGCAGGACCGCGGGGCCGACTTCATCGACATCAACTGCGGCTGCCCGATCCACGACGTCGTGAAACGCGGCATGGGGGCGACCCTCATGCGCAGGCCCGCGGCCCTCGGCCGCATCGTCGAGGCCATGGTGAAGGAGCTCCGGGTGCCGCTCACGGTCAAGCTGCGCCTCGGCTGGAGCGAGGACGACATGAACGTGCTGGAGGTCGCGAAGACCTGCGTGGCCGCAGGCGCGGCGGCGGTGGCCCTGCACGGTCGCACCCGCGAGCAGCGCTACACGCGCGCTGCCGACTGGGACTGGGTGGCGAAGCTGGTCGCCGAACTGCCGGTGCCCGTCATCGGCAACGGCGACATCCTCACGTGGTACGAGGCGCGCGACCTGTGGCAGAAGGGCGGCTGCGCCTCGGTGATGGTCGGGCGCGGTGCGCTCATCAAGCCGTGGCTGTTCCGCGAGATCGAGGAGAACAAGGCATGGGAGCCCACCGCCGAGGAGCGCGTGGGCGTCTACATGACCTTCATCGGGATGCTCAAGGAGCACTTCCGCGACGACGAGAAGGGCCGCAAGCGGGCGATGTTCTTCCTGCCGTGGCACCTCGGGTTCTTCTGTCGCTACCGGCCGCTGCCCGAGTCGCGCTGGCGCGAGGCGGCGCGCACGCACCCGCTGCTGCAGTCGCGCTTCCCGGAGGAGGAGGGGCTCGGAGTGCTCGAGCAGTTGCTGCGCGACCCGCGCGAGCAGGTGCACGCACGCATGGCCGCCGAACTGTGGGACAGCACCTCCACCGAGGATGCGATCGAGCGCTTCCACCGCCTCGCAGCCGAGTTCCCGCCGGTCGCCGGCGAACTGGGCGAGGTGGCCACGGCGCACGGCTGAGCCGCGCGCCGCGCCCGGTCACTTGCCGGGCTTGACCACGATCTCGTGCATCTCGTCGGAGGTCGGTTCCTCGACCACGATGACCGATCCCGGCGCCGCATCGGCCGGCACCTCGATCTCGATCGTGCCCTCGGGCGTGGGACTCATCGCCGATGCCCTGCCCTTGCTGTCGGTGACCACGAACAGGGGATGCTGCACCTTGAGCCGGATCACCACCCTGGTGCCGGGCTGCGCGCTGTCCGGGCCGTCGAACACGGAGCTCACCGCGGGCGGGAACACGTCAGGGAACCACTCCGACAGCCTGCCGGTGCGGTGGAGCACCGCGCCGGCGAGGGCCAGGGTCACCGCGGCCACGAGCAACCTGGGCCACCACGGCTTCTTCTCCGCGTAGGGATCCAGGTAGGAGCGCTCGGAGCCCTCCGGGATCTGCGCGAGGCCGGTGAGGGTGCGTCCCAGCGGGATGTTGATGCGCGTGAGCGAGTTCACGGCCCATCCGTTCGCGTCGAGGACCGGCCCGAGGTTGCGCTGCCGCAGCTTCATCCACGCGATGAGCATGGACGGGCCCGAGATGGCGAGCACGACGCCCAGCGCGCCCAGCGGCATCAGGTAGCCGAGGCCGAAGAACGACTGGAGCAGCGAGCCGAAGATGGCGGTGATGCCGCTGATCGCCACGCTGATGGCCGCGAGGACGCCGATGTCCATCTTCTTGGGGCCGGCTGCCGGTGTCGGTGCGGCCTTCGACTTCTCGGCGGCGGTGCCTGCATCGACCACCGCGGACTGCACCTTGGCGGTCGCCTCCGCATCGGCGGCAGCAGCGCGCTTCGCCACCTGCTCCTCGACCCACCGCACGAGCTTCTTGTACGGGGCGAGGAACGCCTGGCCGATGCTGATGGGGTGATCGACGATCCTGGTGATCGTCGCGTCCCAGTCCCGGCCCCTGCGGTCGTAGAACACGCCGTTGCGGCCGACGAAGAGGTTCTCGCAGTTGCCGGCGGTGAACGCGCAGGCGACCGTCATCTTCGCCTCGCCCGGGCGCCTGCAATCGACGTAGGCAAGGTAGGTGCGGGCCATCACCGCGAGCGTGCCGTGCTTCGCCGGGTCGTGGACCACGAACGTGAGGTCGCAGGCACGGCCGTCGAGGTACAGCCTGCCGGCCTGGAAGATGGCGCCCTTGCGCGCGTAGAAGTCGGCGAAGTTGACGAAGTTCTGCAGCAGCGTGTGGAAGTGCCGGTGCAGCCGCACCAGCTTCTCCACCTGTTCGATCGAGCCCACCTCGTCCGCGGTGGCGAGGTCGGCGTCGATGAGCTTCTGCAGGCGAGCCCTGACCCCCGAGGCGAGGATCTCGCGCACCCGCTGCAGGCCCAGCGATTCCACCTTCGCGCCGGCCTTCGCGCCGAGCCATGCGCGGTGCGCGTCGAAGCGCGTGCGCAACTGCTCCCACTGCGGCTCCGTGAGGCCCACAGCCTGCGGGCAGCAGTGCGCGCGGAACTGCGAGATCGCCCCCGTCCACGCGGGATTCAGGCCGTCGGTGAGCGAGAGCGGCTGTCCTGCGGCGATGCGCGTGAGGGGGAAGTCGGCCACCTCCTGCGCGTCGATGCTCATGTCCTTCGCCGCGAGCGCGAGGAAGGCCGTCTCCTCGCGGTTGAGGGCGTGGATCGCCCTGCCGTCGAAGGCTGCCAGGCGGCACCTGCCGAAGTAGTCGTCGACCTTGGCCCGCACGGCCTCGAGGGCCGCGGCCGAGGCCGCGGTGTCCGCGCCCATCGGGAACACCGCGGCGGAGTTGCGTTCCGCCTCGGCGTGCCAGTTCGAGAAGGCCTCGCACTCGGCGAGGAACTGCTCGAGGCACTGCGCGTCGATGCCGTCGCGCCCTGACCGGTCCTTGCGGCCGCCGACCGCGGCGATCGCCTCGGCGGCGACCTTGGCGAGGGCAGGGTCGTCCATCGACTCGGGCGGCACGATGCCGTCGCCGTTCCACTTCGCGTTGGCGAAGATGTCGGAGACCCGCACCGCGTCGTCGATGCACAAGTGGTGCTCCTGCGACTTCCCGAGGCTGTTGAGCACGAAGCGCGCAGCCGCAAGCACGCGCCTGCCCTCCTCGGTGTCGTCCCGCAGGCTCGCGAGTTCCACGCGGTCGGTGCCCCGCACCAGCCCGTCGCCGTTGCGCAGCACGCTGCGCAGCCACTTCACGGCTGCGAGGATCTCGCCGGCACGCACCGTCCCGTCGCGATCCACGTCGAGGATCTCGAGCGTGCGTGCGTCGAACTCGAGTCCCTTCGTCGGGCAGCTGAGTGCGACCCACAGCTTCAGGTCGAGTGCCTCGAGGTGGAGGATGTCGGAGCCGCGTTCGAGGCGGACCTGGTCGACGGCACCGGCGCGAAAGAAGCGCCAGCGGTGGGGGGCTTGGGTCTGGGTCATGGGATGGCACCGGGCAGGGACTCCCGCTCCAGCGGGCCAAGAGGATGGCGATTCGTGCGCCGGAAGCCAACTTCAGCCGTTGTCCGGACCCGGTACCCGGCCGTGCTGCGTCCGGTCGCCGCGGCTCGCCGAAGCGTGGCATTCGGACGATCCCTCTCCCATGATCCCGCACCGCCCGTGAACCCCCTCATCCGGCTGATCCCGCCGCCGCTCGTCCGCTTCTTCGCCAGTCCCTACGTGTCTGGCGATTCTCTGGCCGCCGCCATGGCTGCCGTGGTCCGCCTGTGGTCGGAGAAGGGTCGCGCCTCGACGCTCGACCTCCTCGCCGAGGACATCCACGAGGAGGCTCAGGCCCAGCGCAACCTCGCCACCTACCTGGAGATGGTCGATGCCGTTGCCAAGGAGTCGCGGCTGCCGCTGGAAGGCCGCGCCACGGTGTCCCTCAAGCCGTCCTCCTACACCACCCGTCCGCTGCAGGACGGTGGTGATGCCAGCGGTTCGCTGGAGGCGATGCGAGCGATCGTCGAGCGGGCTGCCGCCCGCGGCGTCTCCGTCTCCGTGGACATGGAGAGCCGGCACTGGACCGACTTCACGCTCGACGCGCTGCGTCGCTTCCACGCAGAAGGACACCGCCACGTCGGCGCCGTGCTGCAGACGCGCCTCAACCGCACCGAATCGGACCTCGCCACGCTGCCTGAGGGCCAGCGCGTGCGCCTTGTGATCGGCATCTACCGCGAGCCCGAGTCCGTGGCGATCGTCGACAAGCCCCAGATGAAGGAGCGCATGCTCCAGTACGCCGAGCGCCTGCTGAAGGCCGGCCACTACGTCGAGTTCGCCACGCACGACGACGCCATCGTGCGCCGGTTCGTGGAGGACGTCGTCCCGCGGTGCGGCGTCGGCAAGGACCGGTTCGAGGTCCAGATGCTCTATGGCGTGCCCCGCGAGGGTCTCCTCGGCCAGTTGCGCCGCGAGGGTGTCCGGGTCCGGCTCTACGTGCCCTTCGCCCTGAGCTGGTCCATGGCGATCCAGTACCTGCGCCGGCGGCTCGACGAGTACCCGGCCATGATGTTCCTGGTGACCAAGAACCTCGTCTTCCGCCGCTGAGGGGCGTGTTCCCGCGGGCGGGCCCCGGAGGCCCGGATTTGCGTGGTTTGGGGCCAACTTCCCCGGCTCGGGGCTAGGTGGGTCCCGGGCCGGTTGCTATACTCCTCGCCCCTTATGGATCCACTCGGCACGATCGTCGAACGCCTCTGCGCCTGGAAGGATGTGGCCCGCGAGAAGAAGGACGGCAAGGATTGCTTCCTCGTCCGCGGCCAGGTCTTCGCCTACCTCGGCAAGAAGGGCGTCGTCGTCAAGCTGGCACCTCCCCAGGTGACCGAAGCACTCAAGATCATCGGCGCGAAGCGCATGCCCGATGACGGCGACCCGCACTCGCGTGAGTTCGTCGAGATCCCGGTGACCGGTCCTCGCGAGGTCGAGCGTGCCATGATGTGGCTGCGCCGCGCCTGCCGCCTCGGCCGCACGGCTGCCGGCCCCGTCTGATCGAGAACGCCCGGACCCACCTGCAGGGTCCGGTTCCCCCCGAGGCTGCCCCTCCGTTCAGGCCTGGGGCTTCGGGGCACGTTCCCAGGGGATGTCCTGGACGTTGCTCCGGTGGTTCGCGAGCCGGGCCCACGAGAAGAACAGGTCGGACAGCCGGTTGAGGTAGATGCCGATCGACCTCGGCACCCTGCTCTCGGTCTGGTTCGCCAGCGTCCAGAAGCGACGCTCTGCGCGCCGCGACACCGCGCGCGCCACGTGCAGCAGGCCTGCCGCACGCGTGCCGCCTGGCAGGATGAACGAACGCAGCGGCAACAACTCCTGCTCCGAGGCGTCGATCCACGTCTCCATCTCGGCGATGGCGCCCTCGACCCGCGGGACGCTCGAGCAGCCGCCCACGGTCGCGAGGTCGGCGCCGATCTCGAACAATGCGTCCTGGATGGACTTGATGCGGCCGTCCATGAGCCCGTCCAGCGGCTCCGCCCGGACCAGCCCGAGGAAGCAGTTGAGCTCGTCCACCGTGCCGTAGGCCTCGATGCGGACGTGGTCCTTGGCAACGCGCTCGTTGCCGTACAGTCCCGTCAGGCCTTCGTCACCGGTCTTCGTGTAGAGGGGCATGGTCGCGTCAGCATGGGACCTTCCGCAGGCGATGGGAAGGTCTTGGTGCGAGACCCTTTCGCGCCGGGGGGCAGCAGGATGCGCGGGAAACTGGTGTAATCCCCCGCTGGAGGTTTCCACATGCGCCTGCAACTCGCGATCTCGACCCTCGCCCTCTGCCTGAGTCCGCTCACCGCCCAGGGCCTGCAGTTCGACGTCACGGGAGGTTCGATCCCGGGCAGCCTGTCGTTCGACCTCTACCCGACGGTCGCGCCCCTCACGGCGTGCTTCATCCTGACGGGCATCACGCCAGGACCGACCAACATCGCGCTCTTCGATCCCGCTGATCCGCGCACCGTCAACGTCGGCACCCAGGCGCTCGGCAACTCGTTCTTCGGCCTCAGCGGCCTCGACGGCCACTTCCGGGTCGGACCGCTCGCGGTGCCCAACATCCCGTCGCTCACCGACGCGGCCTTCTTCTTCCAGGGCATCACGATCGGCGGCGCCACGACCATCGTCGACGAGATCAGCCTCGCGCGCGCCGTGCGGCTCGCTCCCTCGGGCGCCTTCCGCACGCGCAGCGCCTTCATGCTCGACGAGCGCGCGTTCGCGACCGTGCTGCCGCGCACGGACGGCAGCTGGACCATCGCCGGTGGCGGCCGTGGCGCGCTGCTCGCGCAGGTGGCGCACCGCACCACCGAGATCTACGACCCGCTCACCGACTCGTTCACGTTCGGGCCCAACATGAACGTGGAGCGCTCGATCCACACGGCCACGCGGCTCAACGACGGGCGCTGGCTCATCGCCGGTGGCGTCGCCATCGCGAACGATCCGCAGTCGCTGTGCGAGATCTACGACCCTGCCACCGGCACGTTCACGCAGGTTGCCTCCATGGTGACGCCGCGCATGGGCCACACCGCCAACCTCCTGCCCAACGGGCGCGTGCTGGTGACCGGCGGCCTGCAGGCGCTCACCGTGCTGCCCACGCAGCTGAGTGCGATCCGCGACGCGACCAACCTCACCGAGATCTACGATCCCGTGGCCAACACGTGGACGCCCGGCCCCAACCTGCGCACCCCGCGCGCGGGCCACATCTCCTTCCAGCGCCCGGACGGCAAGGTCGTGCTCGCCGGCGGCATCAGCTGGGACAGCGTGATCCTGCTCGGCTGGCTGCCGGCGATGCGCAGCTCGGTCGACATCTACGACCCGGTCACCAACACGATCAGTGCCGGACCGAGCATGGCGAACACGCGTTCGCTCACGTACGCCACGGAGATCACGCCGGGCCGGTTCCTCGTCGCGGGCGGCATCGCTGCCATCTCGCTCACCAATCCCGGCAATCCGACCGCTGCCGCGGAGATCTACAACTCGGCGACCAACAGCTGGAGCAGCGCAGGATCGATGGCCGCTGCGCGCGCGAACCACCTGATCATCCCGCTGGGCAACGGCAGGTTCCTGCACGCGGGCGGCGCCGACGGCTCGGTGCTGAACCCCAATGCGCTCGGCACCACCGAGGTCTACGACGCCAACACCAACAGCTGGAGCGCCGGTCCCTCGCTCACCGTGCCGCGCGCCGCGTACGCGCTGTACCAGACGCCCACCGACCAGGTGATGCTGTTCGGCGGCGGCACCACGCTGGGCGCCATCGCCACGTCCACGGAATGGTGGTACCGCTGAACGCCATGAAGCTGCTGCCCGTCGTCCTCGCGCTCGGTTGCCTGCCGCTCGCGGCGCAGAGCACGGCGTTCACGCTGCCCACGGCCACGCCACCGACGAGCAACAACCTCCCGTTCGGCGGCGGGATCGGTCGCTACCAGCAGTGGTACTCCGCGGCAGAGGTCCAGAGCGGCGTCACGGGACCGAAGCGCCTCGTCCAGCTCGACTTCCTCTCCAACGGCGGCACGCAGGTGGCCACCACGCTCGACCTCGAGGTCACGGTGGGGCACGGCTTCGTCTCGGGGCCCTCGGGCATCTTCGCGAACAGCTTCACCGAGCCGCCGGTCTTCGTGCTGCCGCGCCGCACCGTCAACCTCGTCGCTGCCGCTGCCGGCGCCCCGACCGTGACGCTGCCCTTCACCACGCCCTTCACGTGGGACGGCACGAGTCCGCTGGTGGTTGACATCCGCATCTTCGGCAACGGCAGGGCCAACCAGTCGTTCAACCACGACCTGCGCGCAGCGGTCGGCACCGCACAGGGCAAGACCACGCGCCTCTTCGCGCTCGGCAACGCATCGGCCACCACGGCCACGATCGTGCAACCGGGCTGGGGCCTCTTCACGCGCTTCACCATGCGCGATGGCTTCAACCTGCCGTTCGGTGATGGCTGTGCCGGCGAGGGCTGGTACTTCCCCGTCGCCACGGCGCTCTCCCTGGCCCAGCCCAACAGCCTCTGGACCCACCAGCTCACCTACGCGGCGCCACAGCGTCTCGCCGCCTGGGTGCTCGGCAGCAGCCGCACCAGCTGGAACGGCCTGCCGCTGCCACTCGACCTCGGCACGCTCGCGCAGGCGCCCGGCTGCAGCCTGCTGGTCAATCCCGTGTACACGGTGTTCACGACCGCCATCGGCGGCAGTGCCGGCGCCGGCATCGCCACCGTGACCGTGGCGCTGCCGCCGGTCACGGCGATGGTCGGGTTGTCGGTGTACACGCAGTGGCTGGTGGCCGACCCGCTGGCGCTCAACGGCGTGCTTGCCGCATCGAACGGCATCTGGCACATCGTCGCGCAGGTCGGCGGCTGACGGCGGGGCGCTGCGCCCCGTTGGTCACCTGCCCTCGCGCGGCGGCAGCAGCAGTTCGACCGGGTGCACCACGGGTTGCTGCATCCCTGCCGCGCGCATGCGACCGCGGATCTGCATCATGCACCCCGGATTGCCGGTGACGACGGCATCGACGCCTGCATCGCGCAACGTGGCGACCTTGGTGTCGCCGATCTGTCGGGCAAGTGTGGGCTGCAGCAGGTTGTAGATGCCTGCCGAGCCGCAGCAGTCCTCGGGGCGCGCGTGGGGCACGAGCTGCAGGCCCGGCACCTGCGCGAGCAGGCTGCGCGGCTGCTCGCGCACGCCCTGGCCGTGGCACAGGTGGCACGGGTCGTCGTAGGCCACGCGCTTCTCGCAGGGCGCCGGGGTCGCCACGAGGCCGACTGCGGCCAGGAACTCGCTGATGTCGCGGCACTTCCTGCCGAAGGCCTCGGCCTCGGGATCGCCGTCGAGCAGGTCGCCGTACTCCTTGAGCGCACATCCGCAGCCCGCCGAGTTGTTGATCACGTACTGCGCGTCGCGGAAGGCCTGCACGTTGTTGCGCGCGAGCGCCCTGGCTGCGTCGGCCTGCCCGTTGTGGATGAGCAGCGCGCCGCAGCAGCCTTGGGCCGCGGGCACGTCCACCTCGAAGCCGTTGGCGAGCAGCAGGTCGAGGGTGGCGCGGTTGATGCGGCCGAAGAGCTGCTCCATCACGCAGCCGGTGAACAGCGCCACGCGGCCGCGCGGCGTGCCACTTGGGCGGTGCAGCCCGGTGCGGATCGGCGCGCGCTCGGAGGCAGGCGGTACGTCCGGGGCGACCTCGGCCATGTGCCGCGGCATCAGCCCGAGCATGGCTGCCAGCTTGCGCAAGCCGAGCACCTCGGCGATGCGGGCCATGCGGAACACGAATCGCAGCCTGCGCTGGTGCGCCACCACGTGCTCCAGCAGGAACCGCGTGAGCGCGGCCACGAAGCCGCGCTTGGGCGCCTGTTGTTCCATCTTGCTGCGCACGCTCTCCAGCATCGACCCGTAGCGCACGCCCGACGGGCATGCGGTCTCGCAGGCACGGCAGTCGAGGCACTGGTCGAGGTGCACCCGCACCGAGGTCGGGTCCTGCAGGCGGTCCTCGGCCAGTGCGCGCATGAGGTAGATGCGGCCGCGCGGCGAGTCGGTCTCGAGTCCCAGCACGCGGTAGGTGGGGCACACCTGCAGGCACAGCCCGCAGTGCACGCAGTCGAGCGATTGCTTGTGGAAGTCGTGCTTCACGAGAGGATTGCCCCCGGGTCGAGCTGCTTGCGCAGGCGTTCCGTCACCAGGGCGGCGCCGGGATCGGTAGGGGTGGAGCGGCCGTCGCGCCCCGTGTCGGCAGAATGGATGCGTGCATGGCCGCCGTGGGCCGCCACCCGTTCCAGTGCCGCAAGGGCATCGGCAGGCGGGATCGCGAGTTCGAAGCGCATGCCGCCGCGCACCGTCCACCGGCTGCCCGCGGGGAGCGCCTGGAGCAGCGCCTGCAGGCGGCTCGCGCGGATCATGCCCGTGAGCAACTCGTCGCCACGGGGGTCGAGGTGCTGGGGCACGAAGGTCGGGTCGCTCTCGGTGAGCGCCGCTTCTGCGAGGGCCCGCAGGATCGAAGCGGGCCTGCCGCCGAAACGCCCGTGCACGCGCTGGGCGCCGTTTGCCGTGCCCTCGAGCACGATGGCCTCGGGCCGCGTGGCGAGATGGCGCAGGGCATGGAACCGCGAGACCGCCTCCTGCAGCGTGAGGTCCCGCACCTCGAAGCCGATGCGCGCGCGCGGCGCCGGGTGGAGGCGCAGGTGCAGCACCGTGGCGGCCATCAGGCTGCCGGCGCTGCCGACGAACAGCTTGTGCAGGTCGAATCCGGCGACGCTCTTCACCACGCGCGAGCCGGAGCGGAACTGCGTGCCGTCCGCGAGCAGTGCATCCATGCCCAGCAGCAGCGACCGCGGCGTGGCGCCGCCCGGCGTCCATGCGCCCCACGGGTCGGATGCGAACAAGCCGCCGACCGTGCCCTCGCCGTCGAGACAGGCGAGTTCGATCGCGTGCGGCTGCAGCTCGGCGCGCAGCGCAGCCATGGGCAGGCCGGCCTGGACCGAGCAGGTGAGGTCGCCCGGCTCGAAGTGGACGATCCGGTCCATGCCGCGCAGGGAGATGCGCGTGGCCTCGTTTGCCTGTGGGTGGAAGCCGCGTCGCGAGCCGCTGCCCTGCAGGTGCACCCTGCCGCGTTGGTCGCGCAGCAGCGTTGCGAGTTCGGCCTCGTGGGCAGGCACGTGCAGCGTGCTCATGCGCTGCTCCCGTCGCCGTCCAGCACGCGCGCCACCATCTTCGGCCACTTGGCGACCTCGGCGCACGAGGCGCGCTGGGGCAGCACCTTGCCGGGATTGCACAGGCCCGACGGGTCGAAGGCCGTGCGCGCACGCCGCATCACCTCGAGATCCTGTTCGCGGTACATGAGCGGCACCTGGTCGAGCTTCTCCGTGCCGATGCCGTGCTCGCCCGTGATGCTGCCGCCGAGTTCGACGCACATGGCGAGGATCTCGGACCCTGCGGCCACCACGCGCGCAGTCTCCGCGGCATCGCGGCCGTCGTAGGGGATGTTGGGGTGCAGGTTGCCGTCGCCGGCATGGAAGACGTTGGTGATCGGCACGCCGTGCTTCCGTCCGATCGCCGTGATGCGCTCGAGGGCCACCTCGAGTTTCGTGCGCGGCACGACGCCGTCCATGACGTAGAGGTCGGTGTTGAGCCTGCCCATCGCGCCGAAGGCGCCCTTGCGGCCCTTCCAGAGTTTCTTGCGCTCGGCAGCGCTGGTCGCCTCCTCGATGCGGATGGCGCCGTTCGCAGCGAACAGGTCCTGGATCTCCGCCGCCTCCTCGGCCAGCACGTCGGCGGCGCCGTCGAGTTCGACCAGCAGCACGGCTGCGGCATCCTCGGGGTAGCCGGCCCGGTACACCGATGCCTCCACCGCGCGGATCGTGGCCTGGTCGAGGATCTCCAGCGCCGCAGGCACCATGCCGGCGCGCACGATCTGCGTGACGGTCCTGCAGGCCGCGCTCATCGATGCGAAGGCTGCCAGCAGCGTGCGCACGCACGGCTGGTCGTGCGACAGGCGCACCGTGATCTCCGTGGCGATGCCGAACGTGCCCTCGCTCCCGCAGAACAGGCCCGCGAGGTCGAGTCCGTGGGGCATGCGCGGCCCTGCCGCGTCGCCGAACCGCGCAACCGTCCCGTCGGCAAGCACCACGAGCGCGCCCAGCACGTGGTCGGTGGTCATCCCGTACTTGAAGCAGTGGGGGCCACCCGAGTTCTCGGCCAGGTTGCCGCCGATCGTGCAGACGGTCTGGCTGCTGGGATCCGGTGCGTAGTGGAGGCCGAGGTGGCTCACCGCCGCCGTGAGGTCGATGTTGACGACCCCGGGCTGGACGACCGCGCACAGGTCCTCGCGCGACACCTCCAGCACCTTGTTCATGCGCGCCAGCTCGACGACCACCGAGGGCACCGCCGGGGTGGGCCCGCCCGAGAGACAGGTTCCGGCCCCGCGCGGCAGGAACGCCACCTTGCGTGCCTGGAGCAGCCGCACCACGTCGACCACCTGTTCCGTGGTCTCGGGCAACACCACGGCAAGCGGCCGCGCCTTGTGGATGGTGAAGCCGTCGCACTCCCATGCCATGAGGGCATCCGCGCCGGTCACGGTGCGCTGCGGACCCAGCAGCCGGGTCAGCTCGTCCTGGATGGATGCCATGGGCGCGGGAGCATAGCGGTGCAGCCGGTGCTGTCCTCCCGGACGCCCTGGTCCCGGACTGCCGAACCTTTCGCCACTGCGGGTCAAGGCGGCGCCAGCTGGACGCCGAAACCACCCTGAACCGATGGCCCGCACGGTCGAGAAAATCGCCGCTGTCTGCTTCCTCGATGCCGTGAAGCAGGCGATGGAACAGCTTGCCGAACGCAGGCTGCAGGTCGGCCGTGCCGAGGATGCCGAGGGCCGTGCCCTCACCGAGTCCTACCACCGCGCCCGCAGGCTGCGGGACCACCTGCAGCGCCGCGCAGGCGCCTTCCAGGATGTCGTCCAGGTCGAACTCGACCGCGAGGACCAGGCCCTGCTGGTTGCCTGCTGCCGCCATTTCGTGCAGCACCTCGAGGCCCGCCTCGAGCGCGCCGGCACCGAGCTGTCGCGCAACGACCGCAGCTGGATCCAGCATCGTTCGGAGATCCTCGCGAAGTGGGCGGTGGAACTGGCCGAGGCTCCTGCGTGCGTGCTGCCGCTGCCCAAGCTGAGCCACGGCAAGTCCCCGGTGTTCCGCGGCATGGAAGCCATGCTGCAGTCGAAGTTCGCAACCGGCACGCCCGCCAGCTCTCCCGAGCTGACCGGGACCGCGGCGAGTGCGCAGGAGGCGACCACTCCTCCCAGGTCCGCGGCGAACTCCGCCGACAACGCTCCACCGGCTCGTGTCCCGCTGCGGGTGGTTGCCTCGGGTCTCTCCGCGCCCTCGGGCCGGGGCCCGGCCCAGCCCGACGCCTCGGCGGGCAAGGAATCCCTTGCCGAGGTCCGGCCGTTGCTCACCCAGGCCCCGCAGCAGCTGCGCGACCCGCGGTTGCGCAACGCGATGAGCCTCGACCTGCGCAGCTACCGCCGCGCCCACGCCGACAACGACCTGCGTTCTGCCGCGCTCCTGCTGACGATCCTCCTGGAGACCGCCATCGTCGACCATGCGCTCGTGCGCGGTGACGAACTCGGCCTCGGCAAGTCGCCGGAGGGCTGGTCCTTCCTCGACCTGCTCAAGGCCGCCATCGGCAACCCGGTGACGCCGCGCACCCGCGTGCTGGCCCACCAGCTGGTCGCGGCCCGCAACCTCTCCCGCCCGGCGCTGCAACTGCTCACGCCCCATGCCGTCACGAGCGCGAGCCTCGACAGCATGGAGGACTTCGTCTGCCAGCTGCTGCGCAACATGGGATTCAGCGAGCAGCAGCAGCCAGAGCAGTCCGGTGGTGACGAGCCGCAGCACCTGCGCGGCGACGGACTCGACCGCTTCTTCTGACCTGCGAGGCCCTTCAGCGCTGCAGCAGCTGCGCGTCGGTGGCCGGGTCGTTCTGGTGGGGTGGCTCCGTCCGCAGGTCGTAGGCGACCTTCTCGGCCTGTTCCAGGACCCGCAGCAGGTTGGCGCCGAGCACCTTGCGCACGGTCGCCTCGTCGTGCCCTGCCTCGAGCAGGTGGTAGGTGATGCGCGGCAGGTGGGTGACGTCGTCCATGCCCTTCGGGACGCAGGAGACGCCGTCGAAGTCGCTGCCGATCCCCACATGGTCCGGCCCTGCCACCTCGATGGCGTGCAGGAAGTGCTTCATGAGCACGGCGATGTCAGGGCGATCCGCGCGCGGGAAACGCACGTCGAGAGCCGCCATCGCCTCCTCGCGCTCCTTGCTGCCTTCGGCGAACTGCCTGCGGATCTCGCGCTCGCGGATGCGGCGCACCTGGTTGGCGGCATCGGCACGCTTGCCGTACTCGGGGTCGACGAAGCCGCAGTTGAAGTTGATCATCACCACGCCGCCGTTCTTCGCCAGCGCGCGCAGCATGTCGTCGGTGATGTTGCGGGGGTGGCCGCACAGCGCGCGCATGGAGCTGTGCGAGCAGATGGCGGGGGCGCGGGTGACGCGCAGCGCATCGAAGAAGGTCGCGTCGCTCACGTGGCTCACGTCCACGAGCATCCCCAGCCGGTTCATCTCGAGAACGACCTTCACGCCCAGCTGGTTGAGGCCTCCCCAGCGCGGCGTCGCATCCGCGCAGGAATCGGCGTACTCGTTGTGGTTGGTGTGGGTGAGCGTCATGTAGCGGACGCCCAGCCGGTGGAACTGTCGCAGCAGGTCGAGCCGACCCTCGATGGCATGCCCGCCCTCGATGCCCATGAGCGTGGCGTGGCGGCCCATCCGCACGGCATCGAGCAACTCGACCCGCGAGGTGCAAAGCGTCATGCGGTCGGGGTACTTCGTCGTCATCCGCACGATGCCGTCGATCATCTGCAGGGCACGCCGCGCCGAGCCGTTGGCGCTGCCGGGCTCCTTCGGCCGGTCCCACTCGCCGCCGGGCGGCGGCGGCGCGAACAACGGCGCCTCGTCGCCGTAGAAGCGCGACGCGACGTAGATGGAGTAGAACTGGGCATCCAGGCCGCCCTCGGCGATGCGCGGCAGGTCGGCATGGCCGTCCTTCGCGCGCGGTCCCATGTCGAATCCCTCGTCGAGGATGCGGCTCGTGGTGTCCGAGTGGGTGTCGACCACCAGCGCCTCGTGGTGCAGCTTCCACGCGCGCTGCCACAGTTCCTCGCCGTAGCCAGCAGGCGGCTCGGGTGCGGGGGGATGCGACTGCTGTGCGAGGGCCTCCGGGGCCGCGCACGCGACCAGAGCCATGGCGAGCGCCAGGAGGCCGTGACCTTCGACGAGGGCGCGCTTGAGCATGGCCGGATCCTCCCCTATGCCTGAGCCTTTGCAAGCAACACCGAGCACCCCTTGCGCCTCTTTGCCATCAGCGACCTGCACCTCGGCTTCGGCGTCGACAAGCCGATGCACGTCTTCGGCCCCCAGTGGGAGGGCCATGCC
Organism: Planctomycetota bacterium; assembly: GCA_041161695.1. Classification (GTDB taxonomy): domain Bacteria; phylum Planctomycetota; class UBA1135; order UBA1135; family UBA2386; genus JBEATZ01. The sequence continues at coordinate 21,309 of JBEATZ010000390.1, forward strand.
GACAAGATCCGCACCGCGTGGGACGCGATGGTGGGGCCCGACGACTGGGTCCTCGTGGGCGGCGACACCTCGTGGGGCCTCGACCTGGCAGAGGCCAAGCCCGACCTCGACTGGCTCGGCGAGCGTCCCGGCCGGAAGGTGCTGATCAAGGGCAACCACTGCACGTGGTGGGCCTCGAAGAGCAAGGTCGAGAAGGTGCTGCACCCCTCGATCCTGCTGCTGCAGAACAATGCGATCGAGCTGCCCGACGGCACGGTGGTCGTCGGCACCAGGCTCTGGGACCCGCCGGATGCGCCGTGGGCCGACAACCACGCGCCGAAGATCTTCGCCCGTGAACTCGAGCGCCTGAAGCTGTCCATCGACGACGGCAGGAAGAAGGGTGGCTGCGTTCCCGGCGGCAAGCGCACCATCGCCCTGATCCACTATCCGCCGCGCTACAGCGACGGTCGTGAGACGGCTGCCGTGCAGATGCTGAAGGATGCACACGTGGTCGCCTGCGTCTACGGCCACCTGCACGGGAAGGACCTGATTCACGGGTTCCGCGGCACGGCCGACGGCATCCGCTACCACCTCGCCTCGGTGGACGGCATCGACTTCAAGCCGATCGAGATCCGCTTCGACTGAGCCGGGCAACGACGCTGGCATCGGCTCGCCACGGGTGCCATCCTGCCGGCATGCGGTGTGCGATCCTCCTCCCGGTCCTGCTTGCCCTCGTCGGCTGTTCTTCCGCCCCCGAGCAGGTGATGCCGGAAGGGCTGGGCGAGGGCATCATCGCCTTCGACGCCGAGCCCCCGACAGGCGCGCAGATGGTCCATCCTCCTGCATGGCGCGAGGGCGACTCGTTCGTGCTGCTCCGCGGCGGCAAGCTGCGGCTGCCGCTGCGCGTCACGCGCAGCGATGCCAGCGGCTATGAACTGGCGGATGCCTCCGGCGGCCGCATCGTGCGCGACCGCGAACTGGCGATCCTCGGCGAGGGGCCGGCCGGGGGCGAACTGCTCCACGCGCTCGCCCCGCGCGACGTCCGCTACCACTGGCCGCTCTGGGTGGGCAAGAAGTGGAAACAGCGCTACGTCGACAAGACGGTCGGTGGCGAGGCGTTCCCGCTCGAGGTCGAGAGTGAAGTGGAGGCGCGGGAGCGCGTGACCGTCGCCGCCGGCACCTTCGACTGCCTGCGCATCCGCCGGACGGCGAAGCTGCTGCTGCAGGGCGAGTTCTACGACCGCACGACCTACGTCTGGTACGCGCCGGATCCGGGGTTCGAGGTCCGGCAGCTGCTCGGCGAGACGCAGATCGAGCTGACCGAGTGGCAGCGTGCGCCGATCGGGACCGCTCCTGCCGACGTGCGCTGAGCACCGGCAGGTCGCCCCTGAAACGAAGACGCCGACGCTGCCTGGAAGGCGGCGTCGGCGTCTTTGTCTGTTCGCGGCGCAAGGCGCCGCGTCCGGTCACTTCTTGACCTTGAGCCAGCCCGAGCCCTCGTTCAGCAGCGAGGAGACGGTGCCGTCGGTCGCCTCGACCTTGGCGTGCTCGAAGCCGGTGCCCTTGCCGTCCCACACGTCGTGGAACCAGAAGAAGTAGGCGTTGCCGATGAAGAAGTCGCCGATGGCGGCGCCGAAGTTCAGGAGCGGGAACACCGGCACGACCCACAGGACGCCGTCGAGCAGCGGGTTCTTGACGTACATCTTGTGATCCCAGTCATCCACCGAGCGCTGGAGCTGCTGGGGACCTGCGGCGCAGGACGTGAACGTGAGGCAGGCGGCGAGGCCGGCCGTGACGAGAAGGTTGTTGCGCATGTTGGTTCCTTGATGGCGACCGACTGCACCTGCACCCGTTCGCCGGGCGCATGGTATGTGTGCACTGGACCAAAGCAACGACTTTGACACGGTGCGCCGTCACCAGGCTGTCGAGCGCGCGTGTGCAATCCGTGCGATACGCACATCGCCCCCTGTGAGATCCGACTGCACACGGTGGGGCCGGCCTGCGCCGTCCTCGCACGCGAACCGCCAGTGGTGGGGCCTGAGTTCGCTGCGCACGATCGCGGCATGCTGCACGCGCAGGAGGCCGCGCGCAGTGGCCGCTGCAACCACCTCGGGCGGGATGCGATCCGTCGGCACGGGATGGACCTCTTCGAGGATCGCTCCGTCCTCGGTGAGCAGCAGTTCTCGCGCCAGGTCCTCGCCGTCTCGCTGCCGGACGAGCCGCCATGCCTGTCCGTGCGCATGCCACTCACGGAAGGCCTGCGTGGTGCGTTCCCCCGGTCGTTCCCGGTCTGCTGCCGCCAGCAGAGCCGGCGGCAGGGAAGCCGGGACCACGGGCACCCTCGCCGTCGCGAGCCGTTCGCCCTCGAACTCCAGTTCCAGCGGCGCGTCCGAGGGAGCCGTGAGGGACGCCGACGTGAACCCCGAGAGGTCGATCGGCATCCTGCACGCGCCCAACAGGGCCAGTGCCAGCAGGGGTGGGGTCGTCCGCGTCGGGCGCATCGGGGCGGACTATGCCCCGCGCGTCCGCACGGTCAAAGAACGGCCCGGTTGCCCGTTGGCGCTTGAGCCTCGCACGTCCGAGCTACAGACTCTCGCCTCCCGATGATCGACCAATCCTTCGAGAAGCTCGTCGACTCCCTCGCCGCGAAGACGCCGACCCCCGGCGGCGGCGCCGCTGCCGCACTGGCGGGCTGCATGGGAGCCGCGCTCCTGCTGATGGTGATCCGCATGGCCCGTGGCCGGAAGGCGAACGCAGCCCGCGAAGAGGAACTCGGGCGTGTCGAGGGCCTGCTCGCCGGCCACCTCGAGCGGCTCAAGCCGATGGCGGATCGCGACTGCAAGGCCTACGACCGCGTCATGGCTGCCTACGGCCTTGCCAAGGAAACGGACGAACAGAAGGCGCTGCGCGACCGCGTGATCCAGGAGGCGATGGTGGGCGCCATGGTCGTCCCCGAGGAGACCCTCTGCATGGTGCGCGACGTGTTCGAGGCGGTCGAGGGCGTGCTCGACTGCGTGCACAAGGGTCCCGCGAGCGACATGGCATCCGGTTCTGCCCTGCTCGTTGCCGCCGCCGACGCCGCGCTGCTCAACGTGCGCATCAATGCCGCCTTCCTGCTCGATCGCGTGCTCGCCGACGCGACCATGCTGCGCGTGAAGGCCGTGCGCAAGGACATCCAGCGCCGCCACGAGGCGCTGCAGGAGAAGGTGGAGAAGCTGCTCGCATGAAGCGTCCCCCGTTGTTGCTCGCGATCCTGGACGGCTTCGGCGAGGCGCCTGCCTCCCCCGGCAACGCCATCACCCTTGCCGAGCCCCGTACCTACCTCGACCTGCGCCAGAAGTGGCCGCTCACCTTCCTGCAGGCGAGCGGCGAGGACGTGGGGCTGCCCTGCGGACTGATGGGCAACTCCGAGGTGGGGCACCTGAACATCGGCGCCGGCCGCGTCGTCTACCAGG